>NZ_JABUZF010000247.1:94959-98536 GCF_014897885.1 Halomonas sp. 3D7M
CCATGCTGCCATGCAGTGCCGCAGCGCCCGCGACACCCACGTAGGTGTTAAAACGCACGGCGCCTTGGAACACCGACGTGAACGCCGCAGGCGTTAAGCCAAGGTAACCACGACAGCGCCATAGCAACAGGCCCAAAACCCCCATCGTGCCGAGCAATACCAGCGCTATGCGCCCAACCGGTACTTGGCTGACATCAGCAGTAGCCAGCGTACCTATCAGCATGGCTGGAAATAGCACAAAGTAGATCAGACGCTCCATTTGCGGCCAGAACGTAGCACTTGGCCAACGGCCATAGCCAATGGCAGCGCCCAGTAAAATCAATAAAAACAGTGGCCCAAGTGCGCCAGTAATGCTCTCCATTGTTATTCCTTGTTAACTGCGACATCCCAGCACAGCGACATCCGTGCGATTACTGTTACCATGAAACTAACTTCCATCTTACGGCCTGCGTAGTGACCATTCTGCCATGAAGAACTTGCCTAAACCTGGCTACTTTACGGGTTTTCCAGCACTGAAAGTGCTTATCCTCATCACGGGCATCTCACTGGCCGCCTGCACGTGGTACGTGTTTGCCAATTGGCTGCGCGATGATGGTGATATTGCATGGTTTACACCAGATGCCAACTGCAACCTACACACCAGTACGTGCTCGGCAGTACTGGGCGATAAAGGCCGCCTAACACTCACCGTTGATGCCGATGGCCGTATCGATGCGCTGGATATTCTGCCACTGGATGTAGAAGTCGAGGGCCTCAACCCAAGCCATGTAACGGTCGACTTTATCGGGCGTGATATGGATATGGGCTTACACCGTTTTGGGTTAACCGCCTCTGCGCCCGGTCACTTTCATGGCCAAGGGCAAGTCGGTATCTGCACGCAAGACGTGATGCCCTGGCGAGCACGGGTTATCCTGGAAACACCGGAAGGCAAGCTGGGCAGTTGGTTCGACTTTGACGTGATTAGGAGTTAGTACGTATGGCCGCTAAACCAAACAATCGTAAAGCACTCTGGCTGGGACTAGTGCTAATACTTGTCTTGCTGACCATTTCGGCTATCGGCCTTTACCAGTTTGCTTTCCAGCCAGACAGCGATGACGTGACGGGGGGACCAATAGAAATGCCCTCTACTCAAGGTGATTTCTCTCTCGCCCAGCTAGATGAAGACGACATTGCGATTGTTTCATTTGGCTACACCTACTGCCCAGACGTTTGCCCAATGAATCAGGCTGTTAAACGTCAGGCATTGGCCCAGCTAAGCGATGCACAGCGCGAACGCGTGGTGCCGATAATGATAACGGTTGACCCTGAACGCGATACGCTGCCGCGCATGGAAGAGTATATGCAGTTCTTTGGTGATACGTTTATCGGCTTGGTGGGTAGTCAAGAGCAGCTTGCAGATGTAGCGGCACGCTATGGCGTGATTTGGCGGCGAGTGGAGGCGCCCGATTCAGCCATGGCCTACACCATTGACCATAGCGCTTCGCTTTTCTTGGTTAACCGCAACGGTGAGATTTTACAGAGAGTACTCTACTCCCCAGCACCGCACGGCTTAGTGTCAGCGCTGGAGAATGAGTTAGGTAGCTAGCCGAAATACACGGTGAAGTCTCTGGTTTTAGGATGTACTTGGAATTAAGGCGTGCTTTGTAGGTGTTCAAGCATCTCCATTAGCGCTCTGGCTTGGGTGCCATCACGCGTGTCATGCAGCGGGTTGAGCTGCCAAGTACTTTCGGCAAAGCCCCACCAATCCCAGCACCCCTGAGGATTAGCCATACTGCTTTCCGCCTGCGGGTATAGCACCACTTGACCATGGTCTGCTGCCCAACGGTTCAAACCACTGTGGCGTACAAACGTATCGCCAATGGCATCAACGCTCATTTGACAACCATGCAAGGCTATTGTGACAGGACACCCTCCCGCCTCACACGCCTCAGGAATAAACAGATATCCCACATCAGCCAAGCCTTTAACCGCGAACTCCGACTGATCAAAGGCAATCACTTCGCCCTCGCTAGCATTAGCCTCACGCTCAGGGTAAAGCCATGAGAGCATATCGCCAGCCACGTTCTCATCACAGGCAAGTACATGGCTACCACCGCCCTGGCGACAGTCGCCAAGTGCCTGGGGGCTAGCGTTGGCCTGCTTCGGCAGTTTGATGGGCCAGCCATGGCCTGTGTTCTCACTGCGCACGAAACGCAGCTGTTCTGAAGATGCCAGCCAGCGCTGCCACTGTTCTGCTAACAAACTCCCTAGCTCTGGAGAAACCGTGCCATCTTCATCACCGTGCCATACATAGGCACGCAGCTGGCTTAATGCGTCGCGCTCCCCCACCTGCTCAAGCGACTCGTAACGCTCGCGCCGACGGTCCAGCTCATCCAAGGAAGGCAACCCACGGCGGGTGCTCATGCACTGGTTAAGCGCCAAACTGAGCGCGCCCTGGGCACAGCTCCAAGGGCCCGCCGCTAATACACCTACACCACTAAAGCGCTCAGGCCAAGCAACCGCCAACTGTGCGGCCATGTAACCGCCAGAAGAGACACCTACCACGCTCGCGTGATCGCTCGCTGCGCTTAGTGCAGGTAAATCACCAGGCACGGTATCTGCTTCAGCGTGAACAGCCGTGCTGCCCAGCAGTAACAGCGCACCCAAAAAACAAGATGTAGAAGCGGCGGGACGTGTCATTTACTCTACGCCTAACAGTTCAACACGGAACGTCAGCATTTCATTTGGGCCAATAGGGCCTTGGCCGCCTTCACCATAAGCCAGCTCAGCAGGGATATATAGCATCCAGCTGTCGCCAACGCTCATCAGTTGAAGCGCTTCCTGCCAACCTTCAATGACTTGATTTACCTGGAAACTCACCGACTGACCACGCTCAAAGGAACTGTCGAATACGGTGCCATCTAGCAGCATGCCTTCATAGTTCACTTCAACGGTGTCTTCAGCGCCAGGCGTTGCGCCGTCACCGGACTCAAGCACTTCATACTGCAAGCCAGACTCAGTCACTTCAACTTCTTCACGCTCAGCGTTTTCCGCTAGGTAAGCTTGGCCTTCCTCTAGATTAAGCTGGGCAATTTCAGCGGCTTCTTGCTCGCGCTCTGCCATAGAACGCTCTTGGAAAGCGACCAGCGCCTCCATCATTTCTTCCTCGCTTAACGCCAACTCGTTGCCATCAAAGACATCGCGCATGCCGTCCGTAAATGTATCTAGATCGAGGTCTTCAATATCAGCCTGCATGCTCTCGCCTAGAGTGACGCCTAAGCTATAGGCAAGACGCTGTTCGTCGGTTTCAGGAGCCGCTGCCGCGAACGGAGCAACCAGTAACAAACTCGCCAAGGCGGTGGAAGAAAACAATACTTTCATGTAAAGAACCTTATCCAACGGCGCAACGCGCCAAATGTTTGAGTAGCTCAAAGACTAACACCCGCCATCTCAGGCTGCATTACCTGAGATGGCGGGTGTTAGTAAGACCGCTATTAAGTTCAGTAGTTTGGTGTCTTAAACGACCAATGTGGGACAGTGTGCCGCACCCGCCACGCGCTGGGAGACACTACCCAACAGCAGGTTTTTCTCGCCATTG
>NZ_JABUZF010000247.1:98584-101082 GCF_014897885.1 Halomonas sp. 3D7M
TAAATCGCACTCCCTCTTTCGGGCAAAGCGCACGATAGTTCGCGAGGGGCGGCCACCTTTCACAAACGCCCTTACTCGCGCACTGTCTGCGCCCATCTCTATGGCGTAGGCTTTAGCGTGTACAGCAATTTCCGTGGCGTACTCTTTTAGCGCATCATCAGGCAGATCCAGCTTATTCGGCCGCACCATAGAAAGCGATGCCTCCAATAAACTATGGTGCTTAAATACGCACAGCAAATAAAGCTCGGCACCGGTGAGCATATGCAGGCCAACCGCTTTCTCCAGTGCGTTAATCGCCCCTTTCGAGCCATCTACGGGAATTAAAATGCGATTAAACATCCGCGTTCTCCTTGTGACTGCTTAGCGGAAGGCAATATCACGCAAGAACAGCGCAATTTGCGGAAACATGATCAGCAGCGCCGCCGCTAAAATCAGCATAAAGATAAAGGGCGGTGTGCCTTTGATGACTTCCCAGTAAGGCCGCTTAAAGATCGCAATCGCGGTAAATATATCGCAGCCAAAGGGTGGGGTCGCCGAACCTATGGCTACCTGCAGCGTAATCAAAATACCTACCAGAACAGGATCCAGACCGGTCGCCGCAATCGCCGGAGCAAAAATTGGCGTAAGCACCAGAATGACCACAATCGGGTCAACAAACATGCAAGCGACAAAGAAAGAGATACAGATTGCAATCAGTACGCCTGTCGGCCCAGCCTCATTGACGCCTACCGCTTCCAAAATCATTTGTGGAATCTGCGCGAATGAAATTATCCAGGAGAACCCATTACCAACAGCGACCAATATAAACACCACTGCGGTAATTAAGCCGGTGGATTTAGCAATCGCATAAATATCGTTCATTTTGAGCGAACGGAATACCACAAACTCAAGCAATACGGCATAGAGCACACAGGCCGCAGCGGCTTCTGTCGGGCTAAAAATACCTCCGTAGATACCGCCAACGATAATGACTGGAAAGCCTAGCGGCCACAGTGCTTTCTGCACGGCTACGGCACGCTCTTTCCAGCTAGCGCGGGGTTCGGTAGGCACGCCTTTTACCACAGCGTAAACGATGCAATAAACTGAGAACATAAACAGGATCAGAAGCCCTGGCCCAATACCCGCAATAAACAGCTCGCCAATGGATGTTCCTGAAATAACCCCGTAGATGATCATGCCAATACTTGGGGGTATCAAAAAGGCAATATCACTCGCGTTGATAATCAGTGCCAGTGTAAATGGGTCGGAATAGCCCGCTTTCAGCATCTTGGGTCGCAGCGGTGAGCCCACCGCGACTACGGTTGCCTGGGTAGAACCAGAAACTGCGCCAAACAGCGTACAGGAGGCCGCCGTACTGACCGCAAGGCCGCCTTTGATATGACCGATAAAGGACATCACCATATCAATTAAGCGATTGGCCGACTGGCCACGCGTCATAATATCTGCCGCTAATATAAACATCGGCACCGCAATCAACGAAGCAGGCCGGATACCCGCCATCATCTGTTGAATCAGCGTATCCATTTGGCCGAAGCCGTTAAACATCATATAAAAGCCGATCACCGCTGCCGTGATCAGCGGGATCATCATAGGAAAGCCCAGCAGCAGCAGGGCAATCATGGTGACTACCATTATCGTCGTCATAGCGTTCCCCTAGAGTGCAAGCCCTGCTTTACACTTCTGTTTCGGTGTCTTTGTAACCATCAACTACCCCTGTCGAGAGATATACATCCCGAGAGGTAAGGTTTTTAATTGCCGTTAACAGGTACTGAATGCCCGTAATGAGAAAACCTACTGGTACCCAGATATAAATGATCCAAATAGGTAGCCCGAGTGACGGCAGCACGCGACCTTTGCTTTGAAGGTCGAGGATGTACACCACGGAGTAGTACAGCAGGAAGAACATGACGAGGGAGGTAAAGAACGAAATACCTATCATCAATGCCTTACGCCCCCCGACAGGCAAGGCATCGTAGATGGCTGACATACGAATATGACGACCGTGTCGAGCAGCGTAGCCGATACCCGCAAAGGTAATCATAATGATCAAAATACGGTTTAATTCCCCTGAAAACATAATGCTATTGCCAAATACAAAGCGGGCAATAACATTAGTGACCGTATTCAGCGCCATTAGCAAAACCCCCATCGCCAGTATGACTGACTCGATTTTGCTAATTGCAGTGTCGATCACGCCTAGTATGCCGGGCAAACCAGAGCTGTAATTCTTTTCGGATTCTTCTTCGGTCATGGCCGATCTCCTCTTATGCAGCGTGGCAGCTAACGATTAAAAACCTAGTGCCTCTTCTTTCACTGACCACCGAACGGAGCGTGTCCAGCCTTACTCATTTTGTAGCGTAACGGTTAATAACTCTTTCCGCTTCAACGCTGGATGTACGTAAATTTTTCTGTGTTTTACGCAAGGTTACGCGCTTTTTTTTGCTAGGTGGCTGTCAGCACCGGGTGTGCATATAAAAATATCGAGTAGGGTGAGGCGT
>NZ_JABUZF010000234.1:0-2327 GCF_014897885.1 Halomonas sp. 3D7M
GATAACTTTTGCATAACCACTTATCAATGGCAAAAGCGCCGCTTTCATTGCCAGAGGTAATGCTGAATGTTAGTCCGTTAGTATCTCCACTAGGGGTAACCGTTCCAATCACGGTGCCGTTTACGCTATTTTTATTTACAGAGAAACTGTTGTTGCCAATGATCGGATCGACATCGGTAATATTGAACTCCAACGTTTGACTATCACTACCGCCATTGCCATCAGCGGTTTGAATAAAGAGTGACGCTGCATTATTTCCAGAAACATTAGCCGTTGGAGTAAAGGTCAGGCTATTGAGAGCAGTGTTAACATCATTGAGATCACCACTAAAAGTAACAAAGCCAGAATTATATTCTCCAGAAACTTTGGTAAGACCATTAATGTTAGCAAGATTAATCGTACCATCAGTTGCTGTCAGAGTTACCGTCTGATTGTCGGCATTCCCATCAGTGATCGAAAGCCCTGAAACTGCATTAGCGCTGGTATTTTCGTCAAAAACCAATGATGAGGGCAAAATAATGGCAGGGGCTTCGTTTGATACTTCGCCCTCAGGAATCACTTCAGACTGTCGAAGCAGCCAAGTATCATAATCACCATTCCCGCTATCATCATCATTAACTAACCAAGAAAGGTTACCATCAACATCAACGAAAGATGTAATATACCCATACTCTGCTTGAGTTGTAGGAATAGTGGAGGAAAGGTCTTCAATGAAATTTCCATCAAAGTCATAACTTACCAGATAACGTTCTATTGTTGTTGGGTCAGTATTGTAGTCAACGTAGCTATAACTAACCACCAGCCTATCATCAAGAATCACTGGCTTAGAAAAATCCCCCCAGGAATTCATACCGCCAATAACCGTATCACTTGAGAGTAACGCATTACCACTATCATCGTATATCTGGTAACGAACATCTCGAGTACTGCTATCTCCTGTTGCCCCCTTAAAAAGCACAAGATAATTACCATTAGGAAGCGTCTCCACATATTGCGACGCATTTCCTTTCGCAATACTATCGCCTATAGAGAATCGATTACTCCCATTAACTTGAGTAGGCATAGAGGCATCATTATCGAACAGCATTCCTAGATAATTATTATAATCATAAGCATCCCAAGTGATGATAAACCCAGTATCATTTGCAGCTATATTATGCTGATATTGTGAGCCACTTATCCCAGCAAGGCTGGTTACTGATAACTGCTCATTATCAACTGGCGTACCATCCACCTCAAACCTGCGCATGGCATAATCAGATCCACCCGTCGCCCAAACAAATGCTAGGTTACCATTTGACAACTCAGCAACTTCTGTAAAGCGATTCAAGGAACCTGCTTCAGAATTTATTTTAGTAGCGCCGACTACTTCCTGACCAGTGCCATCAATGATTTTAAAATATGTATCGGTAAAACCTGTGCCGCTAGAGCCACTGTACCAAGTAACCAGAATATTCCCATCTGAAAGGCCTTTGAAAATAACGCTATCAGAATTGTCATCAGTGCGTGGATTAAGAACAGGTGATGGTGCTGTACTGACTGAACCATCAGGAGAAACTGAAATTATTCTTAAATCACTACCAACGGAATAGCTGACATAGAGTTGGCCGTTAACACGCTCTACACTATATACATAACCGTCAACAGAGGGATCAGTTTCTACATTATATCGAGTATCACCAATTTGCATAAAAGCCTCGCTTTATAAGTTAGTGATTGCACGAGATTCGAGCGCGAACGGTTCCGCCAGTGCAGGTTGGTAAAATAAAGTCTGTTTCACCCTGGAATCGGGATTCAGTATCAGAATGGCCTCGCAAGCCAATGATAAATACATTGAACCCAAACGGCACTTCGGCGTGATAATGCAGCTCCTGACGCAGGAAAACCGCCTGAGGCTCGGAGCCTGAGCAGAGCATCCCAGAAATAGCGCTATAGCTCATGATGTAGCCCCTTGCCACGCCGAGGTGAAGAAACACCTGGAAATGTTTCATTTAGTTAATTAAAAGTATCAAACCCCAACCTTCAGCGCCATTCATTAATATGAGAAAACACAAAATAAAGTGATGGCAATTCACCAAATTTATAGCCACAAAGCATTAACAATCTAACTAAGCGATTATTATAATTAGCTTTATTTTATCTTCAGCTATGCGCATCGCCGCATTACAGCGTGAACGAAAAGCAACCTGTTTGGCTGGGCACTGCACTATTCGTGGCTTACCGGCACTTCATCACCTATTTCGAAATAACAAGCTTACATGCATAAATTTTATATATTAGCTATATGTAAAATATAAATATATAAAAAAGCCTGCGAAAAATCGCAG
>NZ_JABUZF010000236.1:0-7243 GCF_014897885.1 Halomonas sp. 3D7M
GGAGGAGTCCATATACGCGCTACAGGGATGCAACCATTGAGCTCAGTGGGATTGTAGCGCGTGGTAAGCGAAGCGCACCCGCGAGGGCAGCTTCCCCATCGTAGCCAATTCATGCCAGTATCGTGCGATTGTGGTACCTTGTCGGCACCTCGAATGCTGCATGAGTTAGTTGCACGTTATGGATGTCAAACAACGCATTATTTCACGCTTAGCCACTGAGCTAAACGTACGGCCTGAACAGGTCTCCGCAACGGTAGAGCTTCTGGATGGTGGCGCTACCGTGCCGTTTATTGCTCGTTATCGTAAAGAGGTAACGGGTGCCCTCGATGATATTCAGCTGCGCCAACTGGATGAGCGCCTGCGCTATTTGCGCGAGCTGGAAGAGCGCCGTGAAGCCGTACTAGCGGCTATCGATGAGCAAGGCAAGCTGGATGCCACGCTAAAAGCAACGATTCAGGCAGCTGAGACGAAGCAGCGCCTAGAAGACTTATACCTACCGTTTAAGAAAAAGCGCCGCACGAAAGCTCAAATTGCCCGTGAAGCGGGCCTAGAGCCACTGGCTGATGCCCTGTTGGCCAATCCGCAGCTTAATCCCGAAAGCGAAGCAGCGCAGTACCTGCGCCCTGCAGAAGGCGATATTCCAGCCATTGAAGATGCCAAAGCCGCCCTTGATGGTGCTAAGCAAATTCTCATGGAACGCTTCGCCGAAGACCCTGAACTTATTGGCCGATTGCGTGAACGGTTATGGCAAGAGGGCGAACTAAGTGCCCGCGTGCTAGATGGCAAGCAGCAGGAGGGCGCAAAGTTTTCTGACTACTTCGAACATGACGAGAAACTTGCCAAGGTGCCATCTCACCGTGCGCTGGCTATGTTCCGTGGTCGCAACGAAGGCATTCTAAGTCTGGCGATTCGTCTGCCTGGCGAAGAGGACGCTCCAATTCATCCGGCCCAGGTCGCTATTGCCAAACAAGTGGGTATTAGCGATGAAGGCCGCCCCGCCGACAAATGGTTGAGCGAAGTAGTGCGCTGGACGTGGCGTGTGAAGCTCTATACCGCGCTTGAAACCGAGTTGTTGGGTCGCCTGCGCGAGCAGGCAGAGTTGACTGCTATCGAGGTGTTTGCCGCCAACCTGAAAGACCTTTTGCTGGCAGCGCCTGCAGGGCAAAAAGTGACTCTCGCGATTGACCCGGGTCTAAGAACCGGCTGCAAGGTTGCGGTGGTGGATGCTACCGGTCAATTTATCGACCAAGCGACGATTTACCCCCATGCGCCGCAGAATCGCTGGGACGAATCGCTCAATGTGCTCGCTAAGCTGGTTAAACAGCACGGCGTTCAACTCGTTGCCGTTGGCAATGGCACCGCCAGTCGTGAAACTGACAAGCTGGCAGGTGATCTGCTGAAGGCGTTAGCACCCGAGCATCGTTTAAGTAAAGTCATGGTGTCTGAGGCCGGTGCGTCGGTTTACTCCGCGTCGGAATACGCTTCCCGCGAGCTGCCGGATCTTGATGTCACCGTGCGCGGCGCTGTCTCTATTGCTCGCCGCCTGCAAGACCCGCTTGCAGAACTGGTGAAAATCGAGCCGAAATCTATCGGTGTTGGTCAGTATCAGCACGATGTCTCCCAGGTGCAGCTGTCACGTAGTCTAGAAGTCGTGATAGAAGACTGCGTTAACGCCGTCGGTGTGGATCTCAATACGGCATCTAGCGCATTGCTTTCACGTGTTGCTGGGCTAAGTGCTGCCATTGCTGAAAATATTGTTGCCCAACGCAACGTTCAAGGTGCCTTCAAGAGCCGTAAAGAGCTGTTAGAAGTTAGCCGCCTTGGACCAAAGACGTTTGAGCAGTGTGCTGGTTTTTTACGCATTAGCAACGCCGAAAATCCGCTGGACGCCAGCGCTGTTCACCCAGAGGCTTATACGCTGGTAGAGCGTATTGCCAAGCAGAATAGTCGAGATATAAAAGGCCTGATTGGTGATAGTGCGACGCTAAAAGCACTGAAGCCCGCTGACTTCGCTGATGAGCGTTTTGGTGTTCCTACCGTCAGCGATATTCTCAAAGAGCTGGATAAGCCAGGACGCGACCCGCGCCCTGAGTTTAAGGCGGCTGAATTCCGTGAAGGCGTCGAAACACTCAAAGACCTGAAGCTGGGCATGGTGCTGGAAGGTACCGTCACCAACGTGACCCACTTCGGTGCCTTTGTAGATATTGGCGTTCATCAAGACGGGCTCGTGCATATTTCAGCGCTCTCTGACCGCTTTATCGATGATCCGCGCAGTGTAGTAAAAGCAGGCGATATCGTTACCGTTAAGGTTATGAGCGTGGATATCCCCCGCAAGCGGGTAGGGCTTTCAATGCGTTTGGATGATGAGCCAGAACAGACGCAAGCAGCTGTAAACTCCACTAACGACGAGCCTCGTAAGCCTGCACGTAGCCAGCGGTCGGCTAGTTCTGGACAGAATGGTCGTGGTCAACGCCAGGGAGGAAAGTCCAGCGAAGCAGCGGCACCAATGGGCGCGCTCGGCGCAGCACTGCTTAAAGCAAAGCAGGGCAAATAGTCGCGCGTCTTGAATATTTAATGGTTGCCGCCATATCCTGCTGTCTATTCTCGGTAAAAAAACGTGATAAACCGCATGGCGATGCCAGCTGATTTCAACAAGGCCTGCTTTAAGCAGGCCTTACTAACAAGGAGTGTTCACCTTGTCTGAACCTCTCACTGTGCCATCCACACTGACCGCCCAGGTTGAGCGTTTGCTCCCTAGCGCGCGTTTAGGGCGCCTAGGTCGCCTGCGTCGCGGGGTGGAAAAAGAGGGCCTGCGCGTTGACGCCAACGGCCATATTGCTCAAACGCCGCACCCTTACGCGCTGGGTTCAAAGCTAACCCACCCGCATATCACCACTGACTACTCCGAAGCGCTATTGGAGTACATCACACCGGTGTATTCAGAGCCAAAAGAGGCGTTGGCATTTTTATCAGACCTGCACACGTTTACCTATCACCACTTGGAAAATGAGTGGATTTGGCCAGGCAGCATGCCGTCTCGGCTTTCCGGTAACGATAGCGTACCGATTGCTGACTATGGCAGCTCCAATGTGGGCACCATGAAGCATGTTTATCGTAAAGGGTTGGATGTGCGCTACGGGCGTATTATGCAGGCTATCGCCGGGGTGCATTACAACGTATCGCTACCCGATGATATGTGGCATGCCCTGCGTGAGCTTGAAAAAGCCACCAATATTCCTTTTAACGATTATCGCTCTACGCGTTATTTCGGCATGATTCGGCATTTTCGTCGTCATAGCTGGCTGCTGCTCTACCTATTTGGCGCATCACCCGCCATCGACAAAAGCTTCCTGCCAACTGGTACAGTGCCTGAAAAACTGCAGTCGCTGAGCGACGACACCTATTACGCCCCCTATGCGACCACGCTACGTATGTCGGATTTGGGCTATCAGAATAAAGTGCAGTCACAGCTTAAAATCTGCTTTAACTCGTTGTCCAATTACGTCAACACCCTGCGGCATGCTATTTCCACTCCCTGGCCAGACTACGAAAAGCTGGGCGTGAAGAACGGCGACGAGTGGCAGCAGTTAAACGCCAATATTTTGCAGATTGAAAACGAATACTACAGCGATATTCGCCCTAAACGAGTTGCCAAGCACAACGAAACGCCCAGTCAAGCCCTGGAAGCGCGTGGGGTGGAGTACATCGAAGTACGCTGTTTGGATCTTAATCCATTCGACCCGCTAGGTGTCACCGAAGCTCAGATGCGTTTTGTTGATACCTTCTTAATGTGGTGTCTATTAAGCGATAGCCCGTGGATTTCAGACGAAGAGTGCGACCGCTTAGACGACAATCGCCGTTTCGTCGTTGAGCGTGGGCGTGACCCAGCGCTGAAGCTGATCCATAACGGCAAAACGACGACTGTGAAGGAGTGGGGCGAGCAGATTTTTGCGGAAATGGCCGAAGTGGCACGCCTATTGGATGCTGTAGAAGAGAGTACTCCTCATGCGTCGGCACTCGCTGAGCTAGCGCCGCGGCTGAAAGATCCTTCTCTAACTCCCTCAGCGCAACTACTGGCGCGCCTGGAAGCTGGTAATGGCTCGCTCAGCGATACGCTGTTGCAATTGGCTCAAGAGCAAGCCGACAAGCTTAAATCCACGCCCATGCTACGTTCTCGTGAAGCACTGCTTGCTCAGTTGATCGAGACCTCGCACCAACAACAGCACGATATTGAAGAAGCCGATCAAGAGAGCTTTAGTGAGTTCCTAAGCACTTACTTTGCCAAAGCGCGTGAGTCCAGAGCGCTGTCTGCTATTTCACCAGAGGATGGTCAATGACATCATTAGCAGTTCGCCCTATCGCGTTAGCGGGCTTCGCCTTTTGTGTTCTGATGATGGCGGTAGCCTTGGGGCTTGAGCATATTATGGGATTGGAACCCTGCCCGTTGTGTATTTTTCAGCGGGTCGCGGTGATTGCCGCAGGGCTGGTGCTAGGTATCGCTGCACTTCATAACCCAAGTGGCAAAGTAGGCAAAGCTATCTACGGTTTGCTGAGCTTAGCCGCAGTAGGTACGGGTGCTTTTGTTGCTGGAAGGCATGTATGGCTTCAAGGCTTGCCCGCTGACGAAGTGCCAACCTGTGGCCCAGGCCTTGAGTACATGATGGATATCTTGCCGATGCAAGAAGTGGTTGCCATGGTGCTTACCGGCTCTGGTGAGTGTGCTGACATCGATTTCATGTTCTTAGGCCTGTCGCTGCCTGCATGGACCTTGATCGGCTTTTTATTGCTCGCGATTGCGCCTCTGCGTATTCTGTGGTCTTTAAAAACATGGTCTGTAAAAAAGAGTTAAATAAGTGGTATGGTTTACGTTAATTGATTGGCCTCATTTAATTAAGTAAACCGTACCCGCTAGGATTGACAGGTGTCCACGGACGCGCGAGTCTAGCTCAGTTGAAGACGGCTATCTGTAAGGAGAAAGCCCCATGCTCGAAGATTGCAAAAATGCCCTGGAGCGCTGGGGGGGCGTGCACAGTTTGATTGATCGCTGGCTTGATCAGCGCCGCTCGCTGTTAGTCAGCTTCATTGAGCTGAAAGAAGCTTGTGACGCCGAATTAGAGGCGATTAGCAAAGCGCGCATTGACACCTTTAGTGAGTTGTTGATGGACTACATCAGCGCTGGGCACTTCGAGATTTACCCCCAGCTTGCTGAGGAAGCGAAGGCATTCGACGATGAGAGTGCATTACAAATCGCGGCAAAGCTTCTTGAGCGCTTAGAATTGTCAACGGCCATGGTGCTGGAATTCGATGAAGACTTCGCCTCACCGGTACGCTGTCAGCAGAATCTAGTGCGTTTGCCCGCCTGGATTGACCGCTTAGCGAAAGGGTTGGCAGAGCGCTTCGCCCTTGAAGACCAGCTAATCGCCCGCCTGCACGCCGCCCACAGCCCACAGCAGATAAAGTCACCAGCGTAGCGCTTTTCGCTGCCCCGCGGGTGCGCTTCGCTTACCACGCGCTACAACTCCTGTGCATTCAGTATTTTGTAGCGCGGTGTAACGAATCTTGCGAGGCACGAGCAAATGAGGCACCCGCGAACGGTGCCCCAGTCGCCCCTGCTATGCAGTCTCACACCTCACCTATTACTTCTCACGCCTTAGCTTGCCGCCTATCACTAGCATGCAGGGGGTTAATAAGAGTGTCAGGGCTGTGGCGAACGTGAGGCCGCCGGCAATCGCGCTGGACATTTGTGTCCACCACTGGGCCGAGGGGGCATTGAATCCTAGCGCGGGTGCAAAAAGATTAACGTTGATTCCCAGCACCATCGGCATTAACCCCAGCACGGTGGTAATAGCGGTGAGAAGCACTGGGCGTAAGCGCAGGGTGCCTGCTTCTAGTGCCGCTTCGGTTGGGGGCATGCCTTGGCCGCGCAACTCGTTGTAAGTGTCGATCAAGACGATATTGTTGTTAACGACAATACCTGCCAGGGCGATAATGCCCATGCCCACCATGACAATACCAAACGCTTGGCCAGTAATGAGCAGTCCCATCAAAACGCCCGCAGTGGAGAACACAATGGCCGATAGCACTAGCGCTGCTTGATAGTAGCTATTGAACTGTGTCACCAGAATCAGCGCCATTAGCCCAATCGCGATCAAGAAAGCGCTGATCAAGAACTGCATGGATTCCTGCTGATCTTCTTGTTCACCCGCCACATTAACCATCAAACTATCGTCAAGTTGGCTTTGGCCTGCATCTAGTAGCGCTCGCAACCGCTCGTCCGCTAAATAGCCTGGTGCTAAATCTGCCTCAACGGTAATCGCACGGCGTCCATCAATACGATTCAGGGTGCCAACTTTGGGGGCGGGCGTAATGTCTACAAAGTGAGCAATAGGCACTTGGCCTCGTGGGGTGTTGATCGTCAGTCGTTCAAGTTGGTTGAGCGTGCGCCAGTGTTCCGGTAAGCGCACGCGAATATCCACCTCATCAGTAACGGTGGGGGGACGGTAGTTGGCCACTTGAAGGCCAGTGGTGAGTAGCTGTACAGCACTACCAATGGTGGTGATATCGGTGCCCATGCGGGCAGCGGCTTCACGATTAACTTTTACCTGCCATTCGACCCCGGGCAGGCTGCGGTTATCCTGGATGTCGGTAAAGCCGCCTAGCTCGTGCATTAGTGCCGTAATCTGGTCAACGCCGGCATTTGCGATGTCTGGATCAGTGGCGCTGACTTCGAGCAGAATAGGTTTGCCGCCGCCAGGCCCCATCTCCTGCTCGCGAAACTCTAGCGTTATCCCCGGTAGATCTTGAGTGCGCTCGGCCATGTCAGCCAAAATCGTGCGGGCAGGGCGGCGCTGATACCAGTCCACAAACTGAAACTGCAACATCCCGATCACATCATTGCCCATTTGCTGGTTAGGCACCGCAAAAGAGCGTGCATAAAGGGCTTCGATTTCTCCCATGCTGCCCAGTCGGCTTTCCACCCGCTTCAGGATGGTGTCGGTTTCTTCAGCGGAAAAATCGCCTCGGGCACGTACCAGCACTTGCGCGCTGTCCGGCTCTACGCTGGGGAAGAAATCAACGCCATGATTAAAACGAGCATAGCCGGTATAAATCAACCCAATTAACAGCACCGCAAACACGAGCACCCAGGCGGGATGCTGCAGCAAACGTCCGAGTACGCGGCGATAGGCGCGCCCAAGCGACGTGCTTTCGTCGACCGGGCCAGCACCCGCGGTTGCTGTATGGG
>NZ_JABUZF010000236.1:7321-11172 GCF_014897885.1 Halomonas sp. 3D7M
AGCGACGCAAGAAGGCACAAGATGACGGTGGCAGGCAGGTACTTCATAAACTGACCTACCACGCCTGGCCAAAATAGCAGTGGTATAAATACCGCAAGCGTTGTCGCGGTAGAGGCAATAACCGGCCAGCTCATGCGTGTTGCGGCATTCAGCCAAGCCTGGTGGGGAGACTGCCCCTCATGCAGGTGTCGGTCAGCGAGCTCGCTGACTACAATCGCACCATCCACTAGCATGCCAGCCACTAAGATCAGCGCAAATAACACCACAATGTTGAGCGTAAAACCAAATGCCCAAACCAGTAGAATGCCGGTTAAAAACGCGCCGGGTATGGTCAGGCCCACCAGCAACGCCATGCGCCAACCCATCACGGCTACGACAACAATTAATACCAGCACCACTGCGGTGAGTACGTTATTTAACAGCTCAGAGAGCATGTTTTGAACGGTAACCGACTCGTCTAAAATCGTGGTAATACGCAGCTGTTCAGGCAGTAGGTCGCCTGCCTGGGCAAAGCGTTCTCTTACGGCTTCAATGGTGGCGATGATATTCGCCCCCGCGCGCTTGGAAATTTCCAGTACTACTGCTGGCTGGCCGTCGATGCGGGCGAATCCTTCGGGATCTTTGTAGGTCGGTAAAATCCACGCAACATCACCAAACGTAACCACTTGGTCGCCGTCAACTTTCACCGGCATGTCCATGACATCGTTTAACGATTCGATAATGCCCGGTACTTTTAGTGCTAGCCGTCCGGCGCCGGTATCCAAGCTGCCCGCAGCAACTAGGCGATTATTGCGTGAGATTTGATTAAACAGCGTATCAAAATCAACGCCGTAACTTTCCAGTACCAGTGGATCAACGACAATTTCGAGTAAGTCCTCGCGGTCGCCAGCAATATCGACCTCTAGAACGTCGGCAATGCCCTCTATTTCCTCTTTTAAGCGACGCGCAATGGTTACCCGTTCTCGAGTATCCAACTCGCCGGAAAGGCCGATGCTCAACACTGGAAACTCAGAGACGTTAACCTCCATGACCCGAGGCTCGTCCGCTTCATCCGGTAAGCTACTGCGGGCGATATCCACGCGTTCGCGTACATCAGAAAGCGCTGTATCCGGATCAAAGCCAGGATCAAACTCCAGCGTTACCGACCCATGACCTTCGCTAGACTGGGCGGTAAATTTGCGCAGCCCTTCGATTCCACGCAGCTCCTGCTCCATTGGGCGAACTAGCAGGCGCTCACCATCTTCCGGGCTAACGCCTTCCAGCGAAAGCGAGACGTATATAATCGGGATAGTGACGTCTGGATTGGCTTCCTTGGGGATCATCTGCCAGGCGGTTGTACCCGCCAGCAGCAAGCCAACCAGGAGAAGCAGAGTGGTTCGCGTGTGGGTTAGCGCCGCATTAATCAACTGACGCATGACCACCTTCCTGGGTAGACACTGGTGTTACGGTGTCGCCTGGGTTGACCAAACCTGCGCCGAGGGTGATCAACTGCACGGAGCTGGGTAGGCCAGTAACGTAGGCGCGTTCGGTATCAGCACTGACCAATTCAATCGCCGTTTGGGCAACGCGGTTATTTTCAACAACGTGCTTGATGGCTAATTGACCCTGCTCGTTCAGATTAAAGAGAGCAGGCGATAGGGTATGCACTTGGCGAGGTGGCAGCGTTATGGTGAATTCAGCGCTGCTCCCTGCTAGGCGTTGCCTGTCTGGATTGTCGAGCGTTACTTCGATATAGAACGTGCGAGTGGCTTCTTCTGCGCGACTACTAATGTAAGACACTTCGCCTGAAAGCGACTGGCCATTGAGCAGTCGCGCGGTGACAGGCAAGCCAACGCTTAACTCACCGATTTGCTGTTGAGCCACCCAAGCGGTGCCGATTAAGCGTCGGTCGTCGATCAGTCGTGCCCACTCTTCGCCTGGTTGCAGTAAGTCGCCAAGTTCAACCTGGACGCGGTCCAGCACGCCTTCAAAGGGCGCGGTAGGGCGAGTATCGCTTAACTGCTTTTCTAACTGAGCCACCTGGGCGGCGCTGGCGCTTAAGGCACTTTGCAGGCGCAGCAATTCTGGCTGAGAAATCAGCTCACGGCGACGCAGGTTTTGGGCGCCGGCGTACTCCGCTTCAGCAAGCGTTAACTCATCACGTGCCTGCTGCAGACGTTGGGGTAACGCGTCGTTGTCTAGTACCAGCAGTGTCTCGCCTCGGCTGACGGTTTCTCCTTGGGCCACCGGTTTTTCTGCGACATAGCCAGTTACATTGGCGCGCAGCAGTGTTTCTTTTTCAGCAGTTAGCTGGCCTTGCAGCACGTGCTTAGGAATATAGGGCGCGCTCTGCTGGGTCATCACCTCTACACGAGGTGTTGCGTCGCGTTCAGTGGTATCTACATCAGGTGGACTGCTTTGGAAACGTTGGAAATCGCCAACCGCTAGCCATATCACAAGCGCCAGAACCAGCAGGCTAGCAAGCGCGTAAGAGTAGGGGATTCGTCGCATGGGGTAGTTATATCCGTATTAACCCAAAAAAATCACACAAGGCAAGTCATGCTGAAGGGTAGGCCGTACTAAGAGTTAAGGCTTACTGACCGACACACCATAGCGCAACTGGCGTCTGGCAGCGAGTACCAAGCCGCTGAGAGAATGGGTAGTAGTCTCATGTATGATTGAGTTTTTGCACATCTGGGCATACCATCTTTGCGTCTTGAGTTCTGTCGTCCCACTCTCAGGCGAGAACCCACCCTAGGCGAACCATCAAGGAGCAATGATGAAAGATCCAGTACGTATTGCGATTACCGGCGGTGCCGGCCAGATCAGCTACTCTCTTATTTTCCGCATCGCCGCTGGCGATATGCTGGGGCCGGATCAGCCAGTCATTCTCCAGCTTCTCGAAATTCCCCAAGCCATGGACGCCCTGAATGGCGTTGTCATGGAAGTTAACGACTGTGCTTTCCCGCTGGTACAAGACATCGTTGCCACTGATGATCCGAACGTTGCCTTCAAAGATGCCGATTTCGCCTTGCTGGTAGGTGCACGTCCGCGTGGCCCGGGTATGGAGCGTAAAGATCTGCTGGAAGCCAACGCCGCGATCTTCTCTGTACAAGGTAAAGCGCTGAACGATCACGCTAGCCGTGACGTGCGCGTGCTGGTTGTCGGTAACCCGGCTAACACCAACGCATTGATTGCTTCTTGCAATGCGCCGGACCTCGATGCAGGCCAGTTCACTGCGATGACGCGTTTGGACCACAACCGTGCGCTGACGCAGCTGGCTCAGAAAACCGGCAAGCACGTTACCGACGTTGACAGCATGATTATCTGGGGCAACCACAGTGCTACCCAGTATCCGGATCTGGCGCAGTGCAAAGTAGACGGCAAAGCCGCCTTCGATCTGGTCGAGCGTGACTGGTACGAAAACGACTTTATCCCGACAGTACAGCAGCGCGGTGCGGCGATTATCAAAGCACGCGGCGCATCTTCTGCAGCGTCTGCGGCGTCTTCAGCCATTGATCACATGCGTGATTGGGCACTGGGTTGCGATGGTATCGTCAGCATGGCGATCCCGTCTGACGGCAGCTACGGCATTGAAGAAGGCATAATCTACTCCTACCCAGTTCGTTGTCAGGGTGGCAAGTATGAAATCGTTCAAGGCTTTGAGTTGGACGCGTTCAGCAAAGAGAAGATGCAGGCTACCGAGAAAGAACTGCGTGAAGAGCGCGCGGCTGTTGAGCACCTGCTCGGCTAAGCACGTTTACTAGCGTTCTTTGAGCTGTTCTAAAAACTGTTCTTAGAGCAATGCTCAGTAATACCAAACCCCGCAAGCTAAGTGCTTGCGGGGTTTTTTTGTTTGCCCGGCGAAGCCG
>NZ_JABUZF010000240.1:0-7612 GCF_014897885.1 Halomonas sp. 3D7M
GTCCTGGAATGAACGCTTACTTTGGAACGGTTGTGAGCGTTGAGCATTATCTACAGGGTCACTGGGTGCCCTAACGGCACAGATTTACGTCTCACAACCAAACTCATAATAGCCTCGATAATCACTACCTGTCTTTATTAAAGCATGCGCGACGCGGGCTAATTTAACGGCCACTGCCACGCGGGCTTTCCGCTTGATATCCGGATCATCAGGGGTTGCCCGAATATAGCGCTCGTATTTCTGTCGGAATGTATTTTCCCGCTGTCTGATGGCGACTGTGGCTGCCAACCAGAAGGCGTACCGTAAACGTGCATTGCCTCGCTTTGATAAGCGGTAATGCCCTTGCTGTTTACCACTTTGACTTGCCGACAAGTTGAAGCCGCAAAAGCTAAGGTATTGGCGATAATGGCAAAAACGCTTTAGGTCACCGCTTTCGGCAATAATAACTAACGCAATGATAGGACCAATACCAGGCAATGTCCGAAGTCGCTGGTAATCATCGCGGTGAGATATCAACTGGTCAGCGGCTTCTTCGATTTGCTGCCTTTGCTCGGTTAGCTTCAGATAACGCCTGACCTGCAATTTGAAGGTGGCAATTGCTGGGCTATTAAGCGGTACGGGTAACGCTATCGACTGCTCCGCCACTTCATAAACCTCTTCTAAAAAGCGCTGCTTGGCCACCTTCCTCCCCACTACCTCCCAAGCACGTTGCACGAAGGTCGTTTTTTTATAGCGCGTGATACTTTGTGGGGTAGGGAATTTCAGCAAGAAGCGGCAAAACCACACGGCACGGGTGCTGTTAAAAAAACGCTCCATTTCTGGAAAAAAGAGAGTGAGGTAATGATTGAATAAACTATGTTGACAGCGGGATCTAGCGAGTGAGATTTGATAATACGTATTCGCAAGCTCCTGAATATCTAACATTTCATTCACTAACGGATCGTAAAATGGTTGCATCATGCCCTGCTGCATCAAGTACATGATAACCCGCGCGTCTTTCTTGTCGTTTTTATCCCAGCTTTTAAACAACATTTCACGCGCTCTGGCGCAGGCTAAAGACGACACCATATGGCACAAGGCGCCTTGAGACCTTAACCAATAGGCAATATTCCGATGAAAGTCAGCCGTTGGCTCAAAGGCCACCAGAATGTCTTCAGCAGGTACTTCTGCTGCATTAATGAGGTTCTGATAACCCACTAACGTGTTAGGGAGCTTAAACGTTTTGGTACGACCTGACGGCCATAAAATGACAGCATCATGGGACGTTTTGGCAATGTCGATGGCGATCATCACTTTCACAGAGCTATTCTTTAAGTTGTCAGCCATGTGTACATCTCCTAAATCCACTGATTGGCATCAGAGATTTTGGTACAGATGGCTGGCTCCAACCTGCTTATTCAGCAAGTACTACGGCCCTGAATACATCAGCGGCAAGCTGGCGAACTGGGCGAAAAACCAAGGCATTGTGTTGGCGTTTATCCAGCCCGGCAAGCCCCAGCAGAATGCCTATATCGAACGCTACAACCGAACGGTGCGTTACGATTGGCTGGCCCAGTATCTGTTCGACAGCACCGAAGAAGTCCAAGGTTATGCTACTCGCTGGCTCTGGCACTACAATCACGAACGACCCAATATGGGACTCGGAGGAATCACTCCTCAACAGAAGTTGGCCATGATGGCCTGAGGCCTACTTTTGAAGCCCTCTAAAAATGGGGGGATTACCTTGAGCTCGTTGTTCAAGCAATCTGTGATGGCGATATAGAAAGGCACCTTGGGATGCATCAACGGAAAATTGAACCAGATCTCTATTATGAAGAGAAATTTTCTATCTTCCATGAAGCATGTAACGATGCGGGTATTGCGGAGATTGAAGTAACCTCGGATTTTGATGATGACGTCATGCAAGAGCAGAAGCGGCGGTATTTAATTGACGCGAATATTGTGATGGGAGACGGGGCTGTTTATACAACGTCGATTCGAGTGGCTTGGGGCTCAATTCAGGAGGAAGAAGGCAGCGAGCCCGTTGAGACGTGGCGATTAGCTGGACTGAGTAGAGTACAAGTCCCCATTCTTAATGAAGCACTGTCACGGAATTAGATTTAGATTGTTCTCTACTTAATACAACAACCCCAGGGGTAAGCGTAGCGTGTTATCCCTGGGGGTATAGTTGGCGAGATAGTGACAGTCTTAGATCTTGATGTCGTAGTCGACGTATTTGTTCATTAGCTCGTCATAGGTACCGTCTTGCTTGATTTCTCGCAGTGCCTCATTGAACTGCTCCGCCAGGGCTTCATTGCGAGGATGGAAGGCTGCCGCCACGCCATGTCCGAAATAGTGCTTGGGCTCGCGGATCAGCGGCGAGCTGGTAACAATCCCACTGCCTTCAGCGTTAACTTCAAGCGATGACAGCGCTAGTGGGTAATACATAAAAGCTGCGTCTAAGCGACCTGTTCTAATATCTACCGCGAGATCTTCGCCTGTTGCATAGCGCCGTACGTCAACGAGATCGCCATAGGTGTCGGTGATGTATTCATCGCGGATGGTGCCACGTTGAACGCCTACCGATATACCCTCAAGGGCGTCGCGATCTTCAATATCGATCTCGTTGCCTTCCTGAGTCACCCAGACGCTAGGGTTGCTGTAGTAGGGTTCTGAGAACAGCACTTGTGCGCGGCGCGCATCGGTGATTGCCATTGAGGACATGATGGCGTCGTACTTGCGTGCTAATAAGCCGGGGATGATGCCGTCCCAGCCTTGCTCTACCCATTCGCACTCACGCTCGATGCGTCGACATACTTCTTCACCCAGTTCCACCTCGAAGCCTGTTAGGGTGCCGTCGGGCAAGCGATACTCAAAAGGCTCAAAGGGAACATCAACAGCGAGGCGAAGTGGGTCGTCGGAGTAGGCTGGAATGGCAAATAGCAGTGATGTAAGCGCCGTTGCTATTCCTATGTGACTGCGGGGCATAGACTTTCCTTTTTTCGTTTTTATATAAGGTGTTGATTAAGCAATTTTGCATGATTCGCGTAATAGGTAAAGTGCTTTATAAAGGCTTGTTAAAAGCTTCTGAGGAGTCAGGGCCTTTTGTCGTTCTTAGACGCTTAGCTTTCGCGATTTAGCCGTTTGGCTTTATGATTTTGATCGTAATGGCCACTACTGTGCATGCCAGGGCAGGTAAAACAACGTCTAACACTGAATCCAGCGTCCAGCCGCGCCAAACACCTTCAAAGATGCCCACCGGTAATGTTTGCCCCCATTCCCAGCCACGTTGAACGGCTAACCTGTATTCATGTTGTGCAATCTCACGTCCAAGCAACAGTGCTATCGCGATGGCACCGGTGACTCTTGCGTTTGCAAAAGGAAGTAGAGCCATTTGAATCAGCAGCGCGATAAACACATGCTCTAAATGGGTAATATTCACATTAGGCTCCAATATGGCGCTCGTGTGGATAATTCAGTGTGCACTATAATGCTCATTAATTCTTTGTTGTAGTTATTATGTGCGCTAAACTGCTCATAAGTAATCGGCGGAAGAATTTTTGAGCATTTTGCTGCGCATTAATAATTTCGTACATCAGCGGCTTTCGACATGGGTGATTCGTGAAGTTAACGATACAGGTTCATTTTGAACAAGCGTGGCATGATGCGGCTGAATTGTCGTTGCCTAACCCTGAGCAGGGTACTCGCGGGGAGTCTCGGCTGCGCTATGCGACTGACTATGCCGTTGAGTGGCTATTTCAAGATGACCTGCACGCTTGCAGTATGCGGTTGCCTATCGAGTTAATGCTGACTCATGAGTCGCCACACTGGTTCGGTTTCTTGGAAGACATTATGCCGGCGGGAGCTAGCCGGCGTTTTTGGGTGGATTATCTAGGGCTTCACGATTTACCGATTGGGCAACAGGATGCTGAATTACTGGCACGTGGCACTATCGCGCCGGTCGGCAACTTACGAATCAAAGAATCATTGCCTGATCTCTCCGTAAAGAAAGCCTTAGAGGAGCGACGGTTTCCGCTGCAAAGCGTTGTAGAGCGTCAGGTGGACTTTTTAGAGTATGCCCAGCAGATGGGGGCGGCCAGTGGCGGTGCCACTGGGGCTGGCGGTGAAGCGCCAAAATTGCTGCTCAGATTGACGAACGACGACCACGTTTGGATTGATACCTGGCAGGATGAAAACCATCGACCTGACCTACCCATGCTGGTGAAATTTCCGCGCGGTAGACGTTCAGTTGACGATTGCAACATCTTGAGAGCTGAATATCATTATTATCAGGAGCTTGCATCGTTAGGGGTGGCCACGATAGATACCGAACAGATGCGTTTGGTGGAGGGCGAGCGTTACCCATCCCTGTGGTTACCCCGTTTCGACATGCAGTACCTCGACGGCACTTGGGTTCGCTATGGCCTGGAGTCAGTCTACTCCTTGGTAGGCGCCGCACCGGGCACTTTCCTGCATCATGGCGAAACAATCCGCCAACTGATTAGTTTGCTGAGGGCTCAATATCGCGTGCAAGAACAAGGCGCCGTTTTCGAGGGTGAGCGCTTTGTTTTGGAGTGGATTAAGCGTGATTTGTTGAATATCGCTTTCGGCAACTCTGACAATCATGGCCGGAATACGGCGTTATTGAAGCGCCCCGAAGGCATTGGGCTTGCCCCTGTATATGACTTCGCGCCCATGAAGGCTGACCCCGAGGGGGTGACACGAACAACGCAATGGGGAACACCCCTGGAAGTTGGCGGGGAGTACGATTGGCGAGGAATTGCCGACACCCTGGCAGACGTTGTCGATCCAGCGCGAGTGATGGAAGAGCTTCGTGCGCTTGCATTGAAGCTAGAGGGCGTCGATGAACGCTTGGCTGCCCGTGGAGTTCCACCCCGAATCCTTGATATGCCTGCAGTCGGCCTACGCACTATCAATACTCGACTCAAGCGCTGGGGGTTGCTATGAAGCGCTATTCTGATGATCGCGAAGAGGCCCTGGTGACTCTGTTGAAACGCTTCTATGCGGGGGAAATCACCGACGGAGCGTTATTGCGTGCGTTACGCCGCGATGTGCTGGGGTTAAACCAAACACGTTATGCCGCCTTGGTGGGCATCAGTCGACGAACGTTGTCGGATCTGGAGGGCGATAAAAATAATGTCACCCTAGAGGTTAAGAATCGTGTATTCCGACCGTTAGGGTTAGAAGTGAGTTTACTGCCGCGTAAGCGTGCTCTGTTGGAGCAGGTATTGGCGTTCACCGAGTAACTTGTTTCCTTTTAATGCCCTGCCATTTCCGCAAATCTCTACTGGTTATGCTGAAATAGTTTGATGAGTAAAGAGAGCGAAACAGGGCGTTTACTTGTGCAGTATTGAAGAACAACATAGAGATCGTCTGTTCTAGATGCTAATGAGAACAATATCTATTAGGGATGTGTTATGCCGATCTATACCAACATTGAAAATCTTCGTCGCCATTACGCCCGCCGTACACCAAAAATGTTTTATGACTACGCCGAGTCGGGCTGTTGGACAGAGCAAACCTTTCGTGAAAATACCAGCGACTTCCAGCATATTCATTTAAAACGGCGTGTTGCGGTCTATATGTCAGGGCGTTCTACGTGAAGTTCTATGCTGGGCGAAGATGTGGCTATGCCGGTTGCGCTTGCGCCCGTAGGGCTAACGGGAATGCAAGCGGCAGATGGCGAAATTAAAGCAGCACGGGCGGCTGAAAAATTTGGTGTGCCGTTTACGCTGTCGACCATGTCGATTTGCTCGATTGAGGACGTCGCAGAACACACGACGCAGCCGTTCTGGTTCCAGGTGTATACCTTAAAAGATGGGGTAAGCGGAAAAGATGGTTGATGGGCACATTCCACCCACCAACCTGATACCACGCTCAGATGGTTGATAGATCGACCCCGTAGTTGAGTTCTTCTGCGAAGTCCGGCAGTCCATAACCAATAGTTTTCTTATAGAACGGAGAGACTTTCGCAGTCGGTGCCTTCTTCTTGTGCTTCGTGGTATAGAGCATTCGTGCCCGCATCGCCTCGAAGGAGTATCCACGCCCCTCACGGTTCTTGTCCTTGGCCAATCGGTTGATGGACTCCGTGTAGGCGTTGGTGACGGGCATATCCGTCTCGAAGTAGGTTATGATCTCTTCGCGCCAGTTACCCACTGCCCTGACCAGATCGCTCCAGATTTCCTTCTGGCCCTTCGGGATAGAGTCGATCCACTCATCGAGGGCAGCTTCTGCCTGCGGTCGTGTGGTGGCGTCCCATATACGGTAGAAGCGCTCCTTGTGCTCGTAGGCGGCCAGCAGTTGCGGGAACGCGCCTGTCCAGGTCTCCATGATGAGGCGCTCCCGGTCTGAGACTTCGTGAGGCGGCCAGCAATTGGGGAAACGCGCCTGTCCATGTTTCCATGATCAGCCGTTCCCGGTCTGAGACCTCGTGAGCGCGCTTCAGCAGGATTTTCCGATCTCCCTTGAGGGTACGGATCTGGGCGGTTTTCAGCTCTGTCCTGAGCCCCTTGCGCACTTTCTCCAGAGCATCGTTGGCCATACGCACCACATGGAACTTATCGACCACGATGCAGGCCTGTGGCAGCACCGCCTTGACCGCTGCCCGGTAGGGGTTCCACATGTCCATGCTGACGATCTCGACCTTCTGCCGGTCCTTCATCTTCATCAGGAAGGTGGTCGCCACGTCCTGACGGCGGGTGGCTAGCAGATCGAGCAGGGTCTTCTCCTCGATGTTGGTCAGGATGCAGCGGTAGCGCTTGTTCAGGTATAGCTCATCGATGCCCAGAATGCGGGGCGTCTCGAAGCGGTACCAGCGGCCCAGGAACTCGGCGCGGGCGTTGAAAATATCCCGTACCGTCTTCTCGTCTAGCCCGGTTTGGTGCGCCACGAAGGTGTAGGGGTGGTTAAAGGACTCCTTCTCCACGTATTCATGCAGCCGAAGCGTCATGCGGAAGCCGTCCACTACCTCCGGTAGCTGGGGGGCCTGAAGGTAGTCTCGCAGGCCCGACAGGTGTACCGGCGGCGGACCACCCACAGGGTGACTCGCTTACCGTGGATGGGCAGATCACGATAGGGAACATCACGCTTGCCGAACCGCACGAACTCTCCCTGCACCCCGCATTCCTCGCAGGCCATGGGATCGGGCGCGTCTATCTGGAAGTGCATTTCGTCATCGGTAGATGTGTAACCCAGCACCTGGTACTCCGGCAGGTGCAGGATGTTGTCGGGCATTTTGGACATGAGAGGCTTGTGTTATGGACGCATCGTGGTACACGAAGAGCTTTTCATAGATTCGCTAAGACATGATCGTGCAGGGATTTTACCGTGTGTTGGAGTTCTTGCTGGCGATTTCGCCAATCACTTTCACATCCGCTCAAGTAAGCCTCCCGCGCATCGACTAAAACATCCGCTTGTTCAGCCGGTAGCCAAGTAACTGCCCAATCGGCAGCAACATCCTTAGAGACAAACTCACCGGTAACTGATGTCCGCCACATACGCGCCAAAGTTAACAGGACGTTGCGCTCATCCCCCTGTAGCATTTCGATTAAAGCTGGCAGAACATCCTTGATTGCACGACGTATATCAGATTTTGGAATAGCTGGTAGAAGCT
>NZ_JABUZF010000240.1:7665-11269 GCF_014897885.1 Halomonas sp. 3D7M
TCCCTGCCGTGATTGGGCCAGCACCAGGGTAAGCTCTGGATCACAGGCAGGCTCGGAACCTTCACCCGCCTCGTACTCATGACGCAACCACTCACCGTAAATGAATTCGCTTCGCGCAGGATAGAGCGGCTCAGCAAGATCTGAGCGCAAAAAGACAATCACTTCAAGAGGGTGGCGTCCATCCGGATCAAAAGGGTATCGCCCAGATATCTCCATTAACTCGGAAGTAAGGCATCTTCGAACCTCGGATGTCATCGGTTGGTCAATGACCACAAGCAAATCTACGTCGCTGCGGGGGCGAAGCTCACCAGCCACAGCCGAGCCATGGAGATAGACAGCCACCAGTGATTTTGCTAGCCGCTTCTGAACAATTGACAATGCTTTATTTGCTTCGGCAGGTACGATCACTAAACAGCCCATCTTAAATATCAAGAGAATGATGCTTTTGAGGATATGACCTCCTCACGCGGCTTCGTCAACCATATTATCCGTTGATCACCTGGACGATAAGGGCCTGTGGCAAGGACACATCAACCATTTTCTCCGCTTACCCAGTAATAAAAAGAAGGGTGCCCAAATGGCACCCTTCTTTTTTGTGACAAGCAATCAACAGATTAACTGCTAAAGCCTCAATGGTACCCTTCGCCCACTTTTACCTTGCCGCGAAATACCCAGTAAGACCAGGCAGTGTAGGCCAACACGATAGGGATAACAATCAGCACGCCGATCAGCAAAAACAATTGCGACTCCGGTGCAGAAGCGGCATCCCAAATTGTATAGTTGGGCGGTACGATAACCGGCCATTTACTGGCAATGAGGCCTAGGTAGGTAAAGATAAATAGGCCCAATGTTGCGACAAACGGTAAGCCTTCCTGCTGGCGTTTTACGGCACGATAAAGAGTGCCAGCGCAGACCATGGCGAGAATAGGGAACAGCCAAATTAGGTGGATCTGGTTCATCCAGCGGTCACGCACTTCTGGACTAACCAGCGGTGTCCACAGGCTAACAATGCCAAATACCACCAATACCGCTAAGAGTAATTTTGGTGTGATGCGATAGGCCCACTGCTGGACATGGTCTTCTGACTTCAGGATCAGCCACGTAGAACCAAGCAATGCGTAGCCCGCCATTAGTCCAATCCCCGTCAATACAGTAAAGGGTGTCAACCAATCCAGTGCGCCACCGACATAGCGAAAGTCTTCGACAGCAAACCCTTGGATGTAAGCGCCGACGACTGCGCCTTGAGCGAAGGTGGCAATGGCAGAACCCCAACAAAATGCGCGGTTCCACCAACGGCGGTTTTTCTTAGACTTGAAGCGAAACTCGAATGAGATGCCGCGAAAAATCAAGCCAGCCAGCATTAGGAAAACACCGATATAGAGCGCGGGCAAAAACACGGAATAAACTAAAGGAAAGGCGCCGAGCAGCCCAGCACCGCCCAGCACTAACCACGTCTCATTGCCATCCCACACGGGAGCAACAGAGTTCATCATCACATCGCGTGACTCTTCATCAGGAGCGAAGGGAAACAAAATTCCCAACCCTAGATCGAAGCCATCCATTAAGACATACATAATGACGCCAAAGCCAATAATGGCAGCCCAGATGAGTGAAAGATCAATACTCATGTGTTGGCTCCTTCCAAGTCATCATCAAAGGGGGTGTGTGCTGCGGATAGGGGGCGTTTCGGGCGTTCAACCTCGCCTCCAACTTCAGACTGTGTTTCTACTTTCATGCCATTGCGCACAACTCGCGTTAGATAATAAATACCGGTGAAAAATACCACGCTGTAAACCGCGATATAGCCAATCAAGGTAAACAGTGCCATGCCGCCAGTAAGGGACGGCGTTAAGCCTTCCGCGTGTGTCATGACGCCATACACTAACCAAGGCGCACGTCCTGATTCGGTAACAATCCAGCCACCCAGAACCGCGAGGAAGGGGGATGCAATCATGACGGTAAGCGTTTTTAAGAAAAGTGGGTTTTCATAGACACGCCCCTTACGACGCAGAAACAACCCGGTCAGCGCAACAGCAATCATCAGCACGCCAATGCCTACCATGACGCGGAAAGCCCAGAATACAATGATGACAGGAGGCTGCTCTTCTATTGGTACTGCGTTAAGCCCGGGAACTTCACCATCGACATGGTGCGTCAGAATCAAGCTGGCAAGGTTGGGGATGCCAATTTCAAAATGATTGGTCTGGGCTTCTTTATCGGGGATAGCAAAAAGCAGAAGCGGCACATTGGTTTGCGTTTCCCAGTTACCCTCCATGGCAGCTACTTTCGTTGGCTGGTGCTCCAAGGTGTTCAGACCGTGAAAATCGCCGACTACCGCTTGCGCAGGCGCTAATATCAGCAGTAACCACAAACACATGGATAGCGCTTTTTTGTTAGCTTCAACATCACGCTTGCGTAGTAAGAACCAGGCGCTAACCCCTGCAACGACGAACCCGCCGGTTAGGAAGGAAGCCATGCCCATGTGAACAAAGCGATACCAGAAGGAGGGGTTAAAGAGTGCTTCCATCCAGGAAGTGATATGGAACCGACCGTCGATGAGCTCGTAACCTACCGGGGTTTGCATCCAACTGTTGGCAGAAAGTATCCAGAAAGAAGATATAAACGTGCCTACAGCAACCATGATGGCAGCAAATAAATGCACACCTTCAGGTACTTTATTGCGGCCAAATAACAGCACACCTAGAAAAGCGGCTTCTAGGAAAAAGGCCGTTACTACCTCATAGCTGAGGACAGGGCCTAAGAAGTTAGATGTGGCGTAGGCAAAGTTGCTCCAGTTAGTACCAAACTGAAACGACATCACAATGCCTGATACAACGCCCATGCCAAACACAACGGCAAACACTTTTGTCCAGAACAGCGCTAAGCGATCCCAAGCGGGATTTTCCGTTTTGTAGAATAGGCCATGCAGTAGTGCGATGTAGGAAGCCAAACCGATAGTAAACACCGGAAAAATGGCATGAAAAGAGACAACAAAAGCGAACTGTAGCCTTGAAAGCAACAGAGGATCTAATTCCATGGCGACCTCCTAGATCGTGTGGCATGAAAGTATTGAAAATCAGTAGTTGTCGCAGGAGCTATATTCTTAAAGGCTATGGATATATTTCTTTAATCATTAATAATAGTAGTTGAAACCACTCTGCGACGTAAGTTGAAAGTATCCAGTGATGCATGGCGTATTGTCGCATCTATGAAAACGCTGCATACAAGGGGCGACTGCTTTAGGCGGGCCTGTGTCAGCCCCAAGGCTGATATCCAAGGCGATATTTCTGCCACAACCAAATCTGCTTACAAATTTTGCTAAGCTATTCAGCTGTTTTTTGCTGGCGCTTTTCCTCCATGTCTTCAAGCTCGTCTTCAACCCTGTCTTCACCTATGCCTCCATTTCGATCTTCGCGCTGGCTGCCTGGCGGACATTTGCAAACGCTCTATAGCCCGCTATGGCGGACATCGCCTCAATTACAACGTCGGCGTGAGCGAATGACGCTTCAAGATGGTGATTTTATCGATCTTGATTGGTATGGCCCTGAGGGTGAGTCGGCGAATTGCGTACTGCTGCTTCATGGCCTAACTGGCAGCTCTTCTT
>NZ_JABUZF010000240.1:11331-19409 GCF_014897885.1 Halomonas sp. 3D7M
CGGCTGGTCGAGCGTGGCTGTCAATTGGCGTGGCTGCTCTGGTGAGCCAAACCATCGCGCCAGGGGATATCACTCTGGCGCGAGTGAGGACTTGGCGGATGTGGTTAAGCAACTAACGTTACGCTATCCAAACAAATTGTTTGCCGCGATTGGTTACTCATTGGGTGGCAATGTGTTGCTTAAGTATTTGGGTGAAGAGGGTGGCAATACGCCGTTGAAGGCCGCGGCAGCGGTATCGGTACCGTTTCGGCTGGACCACTGCGCAGACCGAATAAGTAAAGGCTTCTCCAGGATTTATCAGGCCCGCTTCCTGCGAGACCTGCGCCAGTATGTTGAACATAAGCAGCAGGCGTTTGTACGCCAAGGGCGAAGGGAAGAACTGGCGCGTTTAGCGGCGCTTGAAGCATTACAAGGTATGAAGACGTTTTGGGACTTCGATGGCCGCGTTACTGCGCCACTGCATGGCTTTGAAAGCGCCGATGACTATTACCACCGCTGTAGCAGTGCTTTCTTCGTGGAGCACCTTCGTATTCCAACGCTCATTGTGCATGCACTAGATGACCCTTTTATCTACCCACAGAGCGTTCCTAATGCGGAAACTCTGCCAAGCTATGTCACCCTGGAGCTTCATGCCTCGGGTGGCCATGTGGGCTTTATAGAGGGGCCTCCGTGGCGGCCGCGTTATTATCTTGAACACCGATTGCCTGACTGGCTGCAGTCGCAGGTTTGTAGCCAGGGTAAAACGCATAACACTAGCGCACTACTATCTAATTAACGTCAATCACCTCAGAGGTTGCTATGTCCGCGTTCTTTGACCGATTAAACGGTGTCTCGTCTCCTCGTATTGGCTTGGGATGCATGAATCTTTCCCATGGCTATGGGCAGTATGTGCCAGAAACAGAGGCGCTTCGGGTATTGGAAGAAGCCTTTGAGATGGGATACCGCCATTTTGATACGGCGACGCTCTATGGTGGAACAGCAAATGAGCGGTTGTTGGGGCTCGCTTTAAAAACAAAAAGGTACCAGCTGTTTCTCGCCAGCAAGTGTGGAATGGCATTGGACGCTGAAACAGGGAAGCGCATTATCGATGGTCGCCCTGACACATTGCGTCGCCAGTGTGAAGAGAGTCTGTCACGACTGAAAACGGATTATTTGGATATTTACTACCTGCATCGCCTAGATCGTAGTGTTCCTATTGAAGAGAGTGTTGGGGCGCTGGGCCGACTAGTGGAAGAGGGTAAAATTGGTGCGGTTGGCTTATCTGAGGTATCGGCAGAAACATTTCGTAAAGGTAATGCGGAATATCCAGTCGCAGCAGTACAGTCAGAATACTCACTCTGGACACGTAATCCCGACATTGCTCTGAAGGATGCATGTGCGGAGCTCGGTGCTGCCTTAGTGGCGTTCAGCCCACTTGGGCGCGGTTTTTTGACGGGGGCAGTGGAAGAAAGTACCCAGTTTTCGACAGGGGATATGCGCGCCGGAATGCCCCGCTTTAGTAAAGACAATTTACCTCACAATATAGCTTTGTTGGATGACGTTAAAACAATGGCTAGGCGTCTTGAGATCTCACCCGCACAGCTGGCGCTAGCTTGGTTAAACGCCCAGGGCCATCATATTGTGCCTATTCCTGGTTCCTGCTCAGTGACGCATATACGCGAGAACTTACGCGCTGAAACGGTCGTGTTGGATGACGCAACAGTGACTCAGCTCAACGGTATGCTGTTGCCGAGCCAAGTTGCTGGCGCTCGTTATAGCGACACGCAACAAGCTGATATTGATACTGAAGAATTTGCGGATTGTTAGCGTAAATTGATAGGGCAAATGGTGATTTTACCAAACCCCGTTGCTTTCTTTCCGCCGAGGACTATTATTCGCTACCAACGACGATGTTGTTTGCCCTCTAAGTTGTTAGCCCCCTAAGGAACAGTGCCATGTTAAAAGGTCTGATCATTTGTTTTGCCGTGCTATTTGCACAGTTGGCGGTGCTGAACGTGATCGATGCACGTCTCTATAACGCTCAGGATGCGCGTCAAGCAGCGACAATGCAGCATTTACCTCACAAGGAAGAAGACGACGATAACGTTTCACCGCCAGCAGTGAAGCTGTAAGCAGAAGAAGCGAAGATAATCACGCCAAATTTGGTACGGTCAGGGGAATTTTATAGCGCATTTCTATGTCCAAAGTGGTGTGGAATGTTAAGCATAGTCAACGCTTGAGGAGCAAGTGCCTTAAAAAGCAGTTGTTTGCGTGGAAGACAAATACTTGCGTCTGGAACTTGGTAACGGCATCCTTGTCCGTTGTTAGTATTACCATTAGGGAGCATAGATAAATGGCTTTTAACGATTCGAACACGGCGAGAGCGCAAACGCGCAGCGAAGTAAGTAGTGTTAGCGCTAATAAAGTTCTGCGTAACACCTACGCGCTATTGGCCATGACATTGCTATTCTCTGCGGTCACCGCTGGTGCCTCTGTCGCAATGGGCATCCAACAAATGAACATTTTTGTGTTCTTTATCGGTGCATACGGGCTGATGTTCCTGGTTCACAAAACGGCCAATTCGGCAGCTGGCTTGTTGGCGACTTTTGCATTCACTGGATTTATGGGCTTCACGCTTGGCCCAATCATTTCCGCCTATCTTACGTTGCCTAACGGTGGCGCTTTGATAATGAATGCATTGGCAATGACTGGCTTGACGTTTATCGGCCTTTCTGCGGTTGCATTAACCACCAAGAAAGACTTCAGCTTTTTAGGTAATTTCCTAATGGCTGGGGCCATTGTGTTGATTTTGGCCATGGTAGCCGGGCTGATCTTCAACATTCCTGCGCTTTCATTGATGGTTTCCGCTGGTTTTGTGCTGTTTGCATCAGCGGCGATCCTCTACCAAACCAGTGAAATTGTTCACCGGGCGGGAGAGACCAACTACATTCTCGCAACTATTACGCTTTATGTTTCCATTTATAACCTGTTCATCAGTCTGCTCTCGATTTTAGGCATTATGAGCAACGACTGATCAACCCCTGCAGTACTATCGCGACAGACCCTACTTGCTAGGGTCTGTTTTTTTTAGGGCGGACTGTATCGAGATAATCCGATGGAGTATGGCTTATTGGTCATGGGGGCGCCGTATAGTAGTGCCGCCCCTCATTCCGCGCTGCGATTTGCCCAAGCAGTGCTAAATGAAGGACACCACATCAAGGGCGTTTTTTTCTATCAAGATGGCGTTCATAATGCCTCTCGACTAATGACTCCTCCACAGGATGAGCTCAATATGCGAGACGCTTGGGTTGACCTGCATCATCAGCACGGGGTGGGATTAGATGTATGCGTCGCGGCGGCGTTACGCCGTGGTGTGGTGAGTGAAGCAGAGGCAAAGCGGCACGGGCAAGTGAACTTCAATCTTGAGCCACCCTTTGAATTAACGGGGCTAGGGCAACTGCTTGAGCTACAGCAGCGCTGTGATCGTTTTATTACGTTTGCTTAGTAGTGAGAACAGGGCTGAAAACAGGGCGACCGGAGTAGATAGGTAGGACTAAGATGGCTGAAGCAAATGAGCGACTTATCGTTATACGACATGCGCCCTATAGCTCAAATGAGTTGCGGGAAGGGCTGGATGTTGCGCTAGTGTCTGCTGCCTTTGGGCAAGCGGTTGATCTGCTGTTTTTAGGGCAGGGGATATTCGCGTTACTCAAAGAGCAACAGGTTGGCGCGCCAGGCCAAAAAGCCACGCTACCGACAATTAATATGTTAGAAATGTACGATATAGAAAACCTATTAGTCCCTACCGAGACCCTACAAGCCTTCAATATAGCCACTGATCAGCTGGTTGAGGGAGTTACCCTAGTCCCGGCTTCAGACGTGCCAGACCTGTTCCAGCGTTATAATTATGTTCTTAATTTTTAATTTTGCGCTCAATTTTTAGCAGAGTAGCCAATAACTATGCTGCATATTCTGAATAAACCTCCCCATAGCGATGCTGCTGTGCAAATGCTCAACGCACTCAGCAATGGCGATTCTGTTGTGCTGATAGAAGACGGCGTGCAGGCTGCGCTCTATCCTGAATGGCAAGGTTGGGCAGCCAATACAGCGTCGATTTTTTTGCTAGCTGAAGATGCTATTTCGAGAGGGGTTCACTCTGTTGCCACCAGCCATGGGCTGCCTTTGATAGAAATGGACGGCTTTATTAAGTTGACCGAGCAAAATGAAAAGATCATTTCCTGGTATTGAATATGAGTAATCAAAGTTTATACCGTTATCTTGATTCGTCGCAAAAGATCCAACTAGATCCTGAGGGGTATCTAGTTAAGCAGGATCAGTGGAGCGGTGAGGTTGCTCAGTTGCTCGCTGAGGATGAAGGGTTAACTCTTACAGAAAAACACTGGGAAATTATTCAGCTGGTGCGCGAGTTTTATACTCGATATGAAATGGCACCCGCAATGCGGCCCTTAGTGAAAGCCACAAAACAGGCGCTGGGTGATGAGAAGGGGAATTCGATTTATTTAATGACGCTGTTTCCGGGGAGTCCACCAAAGCGTATTGCTCGCATCGCTGGCCTTCCTAAGCCCACAAACTGTTTATAGCTATTTTTGCGGTTATTTTGAGCGATACGAAATCTGGGCGTTAGACCGAGTCGCCCCGTGTGCAAACAGAAAGCACGACCGCATCTTCTGGGCTGGTAGAAACCAGGGCGTGCCCCATGTCGCTATCAAAATAAATACTATCGCCTTCGGCGAGCATGAGTGGCGCATAAAATTCTGTGTATAACAAAATATCGCCTTCTAAAATCATCAAAAACTCTTCACCGTCGTGTCGAACCCACTGATGGTACTCATCAAAGCTGCGTGCTCTAACAATGGTCTTAAAAGGAATCATGCGCTTTTGAGCAAGCTGATGTCCGAGCAGCTCATGCTCGTAGGTAGGGGTAGGGTGCACTTGGCCCTTGCCCTTACGGGTAAGATCTCTACGCCCCATGGTATAGCGCTCACGCTTCGGCGGCGTAAATAGCTGGGGCAGGTCGATGTTCAGGCCGGTAATAAGTTTTTGAACCACACTGAACGTAGGCGACACTTGGTCATTTTCGATCTTGGAGAGTGTTGAACGTGCTAAGCCTGTGCGCTGGCTGACGTCTTCCAATGTCCACTGGTTAGCAAGGCGAATCTGTTTTAAACGTTCCCCCAGGCGTAAAGGTTCGACAAAGGGCTTTCGCCCAGAGGCTATGCGCAGCGCAGCATGCTCTTCAGTAGTAGCGGTCATAAAAAGCCACGTGAGTAAACGTCAATAAAACCGCATGTTATCACAGACGCTCTGTATCAAGGTCGCCGTCGCATGACGTTTCACAATAGTGAGTGGCATACGTCATGGAACATCCGTAAAGGGCAAACCCAATAGCGCTTTTAAGTGAGCTTCTGCACCGCTAGCGAGGGTTTTCGGGTTATACCCCCCCTCAAGTACTGAAACTACTCGGTTTTCTGCATAGAGGGCTGCAATCTCCATTGCTAAGTGGGTTATCCAATAAAAATCCTCATCTTCTAAGCAGATATCTCCCATCGGGTCGTCGCGATGAGCATCAAAGCCTGCAGAAAGCATGACTAAGTCTGGTTTGAACGCATGGAGAGCGGGAAGCCACTGTCGTTCGATAATGCGTCTAAACTCTTTACTATCAGTGCCTACTTCCAGCGGCGTATTGACCACATTTTGCCATTCACTGCGTAAATAGCGCCAGGGGTAAAACGGATACTGGAAGCTCGTGCACACCAGTACCTCTGGATCATTTTTGAAGATATCAATAGTGCCGTTGCACTGATGAACATCAAAATCGAGTATTGCGATACGTTTAGCACCATATTTTGCTTTTGCATGGGCCGCACCGACGGCAATGTTGTTATAGAAACAAAACCCCATCGCATCAGCCGCTTCTGCATGATGCCCAGGCGGCCGTACTGCGCAAAATACGTTGTCAGCTTGGCGCTTAAAGACTTGATCAACTCCGCGAATGACGGCTCCCGCGGCCACTCTGGCCGATTTTANCGGCCACTCTGGCCGATTTTAGGCTATCGGGGTTCATCATTGTGTCGCTATCGAGGGTGACGATGCCTTCTTTCGGCAGGCACTTTGCTAACGCATTAAGGTGCCTTGTTGGGTGCACTCTTGCTAATGCCTCGTCACACGCCTCTTTGGCATCCGCCTGCATGGTTTGTTGAAGAAGGCCTGCTAGAGATAGGCGCGCACGAATCGCTTCAAGCCGTTGAGGGCTTTCAGGGTGCTCAGGCCCCATATGGTGCAATGCGCAGTCTGGGGGAGTAAGGTAGGCAGAGTAAGGTAGGCAGTAATCATGCAAGCGCTCCGAAGACAATATCGCCACCTTAATCGTCTCAGGGGCTTGCGCGACAGTGTCAATAAGTCGTACACAGTGGTTATTAATTTCAGGGGAGACGCATTCGTGAGCACACGTTTTTTGCATCATTTTTTCGAACCGCGCACAGTGGCCGTGTTCGGTGCCTCTGAAAAGCCAGCCTCGTTGGGTGGTTTAGTGCTCAGTAATCTCCAAGAGGGCGGTTTTAGGGGGAAAATATGGGCGGTCAATCTGAAAGGATATGACACAGTCTTCGGCGTGGATTGCGTCCGCACCGTGAATGAACTGCCTGAAATCCCTGATTTAGCGGTTATCTGTTCGCCAATCGATGGTGTTCCTAGTCTTATCAAAAAACTTGGGCAGTTTGGTGTTAAAGCTGCGCTGGTGCTTTCCGGTGGTGCCTACCTTGATCGTGAGACGGGCAACAAAGGCTCAATCCGGCAACGTATGTTGCAGTCGGCGATAGAGTCGGGTATCCGGGTGCTAGGGCCCGAGTGCATGGGGCTGATTGTGCCTGGGAAGAAACTGAATGCTTCCTATGCCAGCCAGCCAGTTCAAGCGGGCAAAGTGGCCTACTTAGGGCAATCGGGCATGTTGGCAAATGCCATGATCGATTGGGCTGCTGGCCGCGATGTTGGCTTTTCACACTTGATCACGGTAGGTGACAGTGTTGATGTTCTACTGCCAGATTTGATTGATTATGTGAATCAGTTTTCTCCAGCGCAAGCGATTCTGCTGCACCTTGAGCGCGTGATGGATGCTCAGCACTTTATGACCTCCGTGCGTGATGCATCGCGTAACCGCTTGGTCGTCGCCATCAAGAGTGGGCGAACGCCGCAGTCAGATATTTCGGGTATGGCCCCCACACCAGGTATTGCTAATCGTGATGTGGTGTTTGACGCGGCCTTTGCCCGGGCGGGCGTTGTTCGCGTCAATGATTACGATGAATTGCTGGATGCGCTTGAAACCTTATCGCGCATGAAGCCGCTTCGCGGCGACCGATTGGCTATTGTATCCAATGGCTTAGGACCCGCCATGCTGGCGATCGATAAACTGATAAGTGCCGGCGGTAAACTGGCGGAGTTTAGCGAAGAGACCCAGCGGGTGCTGCATAAAAGCCAGGTAGATATGAGCAAACCCGGTGAGAACCCAGTGGATTTAGGCGGCAACGCGACGCCAGAGCGTTTTGTAGAAGCGCTAAAAATTGTCACTGCCGATCCAAATGCGGATGCCGTACTGGTGGTTCACGCGCCTACTCGTTTAGCGCCTTCATTGGCCACCGCTCAGGCGCTGATTGATCATCGAAAGACATTTAAACGTAACTTACTAACGAGTTGGATGGGGCTGAAAGAAGCTCTGAATGCTAGGCATGTGTGCAATTTGGCGGGGATACCCACCTATACATCGCCGGAAAAGGCGGTGAAAGCATTTATGCATATGGTGGACTATCAGCGTGTTCAAGCGCTGCTGCATGAAATTCCGCCTAGCTTACCTTTTTCCACCAGCGCAGAGATTCGTGCGGAGTGTCGCGCGCTGATTAAAAATGCCAAAGCGGAAGGGCGACAAACATTGACCCATTCCGAAACGGCCCAAGTATTGGAAGCCTATGGCATTCCAGCGGCGCCTAGTGTCTATTTGAGCAAGCCGGAAGATGCCTTAGCAATGGCGGATCATTTTCCAGGCCCTAAGGCGCTAAAAGTCATTCACGAGGGCAATTGTCGTCCTT
>NZ_JABUZF010000240.1:19455-30778 GCF_014897885.1 Halomonas sp. 3D7M
CCCATAAAATATCCGCGGGTCTACTGCAAGATTTAGAAACGCCGGAGCAAGTGGCCGAAGGGATCCGTCAGCTAGGCGACAAGGTACGCGAGAAATTCCCTCAATATGCTATTCGCGAATACTGTTTGCAGCCAATGCAGCGTGGTAAACACTCAATGCAGATCTGTGCCGGGATCACGCGTGACCCTGTATTCGGTCCGCTGATTGTTTTTGGGATAGGTGGCTATAAAGTAAACGTGCTAGCGGACCGCCAGATTGCGCTACCGCCGCTGAACATGAGCTTGGCCGCTGACGTGGTGGGCAGGACCCATGCGGCTTCATTGATTCGCGAGCATTCGGCCGACCCCGAACGAGATATCCAGCGGCTCTGCCAGCTGTTGGTCAAGCTGTCTCAAATGGCGTCTGACTTAGTCGACTTGAGAGGGCTTGAACTCAATCCTTTGTTGCTGAACCGTGATGGGATGTTAGCCGTGGATTTTGCCATGGACTTAGGGCCGCCTGCGCGTTTTGCCATCATGCCTTACCCTGAAGAGCTACGTGAATGGGTAACGCTGACAAATGGATGGCGGGTAGAGGTTCGCCCCATCCGCGCGGAAGATGCTCCGCTGATTACGACGTTCCACCGGCAGTTATCAGAGGAGAGTATTCGTTTTCGTTACTTCCACAATAAATCTAACTTAACCCAGCGTGATCTGTCGATTCTGTCGCATATCAACTACGACCGACAGATGGCCTTTATTGCCGAACATCAGCACGATGACGGGAGTAAAGAGATGTTGGGTGTCGTTCGGGTATGGAATGATCCTGATAATATTCGCACGGAGTTTTCGATTATTATCCGTGACGACTTGCAGGGGCTGGGTATTGGTAGCCTGTTAATGAACAAGATGATCGATTACTGCACCAGCATTGGCACGCTCGAAATGATCGGCAAAATTATGGTCGATAACCATCCCATGCGCGCCTTGATGAAGCACTTGGGCTTTAAGTGTCGCTATAACATGGAAGAGCAGGTGATTGATGCCGTGCTCAGGTTGAACGAGCCTGAAAGTGAATGGCAGCGTCACCGGTTAGAGAGCCCAGCCTGACTAGGCTGCTTCTGACCCAGATGAGCCTGCCTCAAAAGAGGCAGGCTCATTCATGGGATGGGTAAACGCGAGTGACGAAATGTCTAAATTAAGAACCGACTAACTTAATGAATTGCTTGATTAAGGAGCTAAGCGGAAGCGGCTCCAGTCGCCGCCGTCACGCCGCTCAAAACGCAGGCGGTCGTGAAGACGACTGGGTTGCCCCTGCCAGAACTCTATCATTTCAGGATTAACTCGATAGCCACCCCAGTGATTCGGACGCGGAATATCTTGTCCTTCGTAGGCTTGTTCAAAGCGTTTTTGCCGCTCTTCGATCCAATTGCGATCGGGGATCACAACGCTTTGGGTAGCAATCCAGGCACCCAGCTGGCTACCACGTGGACGACTTGAGAAGTACTCATCAGACTCCTCTTGTGCCACTTGCTCTACGGGACCTTCGATGCGCACTTGTCGTGACAGCGAAGGCCACCAAAAGGTGATGGCCGCAAAAGGTACGTTACTCAGCTCGCTACCTTTGTGGCTATGATAGTTGGTGAAAAACACCATGCCTTGCTCATCAAACCCCTTGAGCAGAACGACACGGGCATGGGGGCGCCCCTGGCTGTCTACCGTAGCAAGGGTCATTGCGTTACCGTCTTGTCCTTCCGTTTCCAGCGCTAGGCTAAACCACTCATCAAACAGCACAAAGGGATTGTCGGGGGCTTGGGCTTCATCAAGGCGGCCACCTTCATAATCGCGCCTAATATCAGCTATATTGCGTGTCATTGAATACTGCTCCCTTTAAATTTTGTTCATGGTCGCTGGTCTTTCGGTAAAGCTCAAGCCCTGTCTCTACGCTTTGTTGACAAGCTCTATTTGGAAGCCCAGCCGAGAGGTTGATGGCGTTACGGGTAATGCAAAGTTGCTTGATTGTATAACGCGTCGCCTGTGCTCTGTAATGCGTTATATCAGAAACATTGAAGAAATGAGAAAATGTATGGATAGAAGATAAAGGGCAACGTAATGCAGAATGAAAGAAAACAGCTGGCCGTTTGGGACGTCTTTGTACGCTTATTCCATTGGTGTCTGCTGGCAGCGGTGGCCATTTCGTTTTACACCGCGAAAACCAATGGCGCACCGTTTTTGTTTCCGATTGAGGCTCATGCCCAAGCAGGCTACCTGATTATTGGTTTATTGATATTTCGCGTGATCTGGGGTGTTTCAGGCCCTATCTATGCCCGCTTTAGTACGTTTGTTTATGGGCCAAAAAATACGGCAATTTATGCAAATGCGCTGCTCAAGCGACGTGCACCTCGCTATGCGAGCCACAACCCCTTGGGGGGGTGGATGGTGGTGCTTCTGCTGCTCTCACTGAGTTTTCAGGCAGTGAGTGGGCTGTTTTTGAGTGACGATATCTTCTTTCAGGGCCCGCTTTACGGTTTGTTGGGCCGAGACATAAGTAGCGAGCTAGCCAGCTTGCATTCACTCAATAGTGATGTGCTGCTTATCCTGATAGCAATCCATGTTGCGGGCATCGTTGTGCATGCTCTGCAAGGAGAAAATTTAGTCGCGGCGATGGTGACGGGAATCAAACGTTTCAATAGTGAACCGATTGATATAAAACCTGCCCGCCGAACTAAGCATCGCCTATTTGCGCTAGGTGCTTTTTTAGTTGCGGCGGGCGTTTGTGGCTGGCTGTGGTTTTATCCCTACTGATGTTTTTAGCAAACAGAGGGTAGCTAAGCTTATGCTTGGCGCTGTTGACGGCTGCGAAAACGCGCGTACGCCATGCAGCCAGTAAATAGGGCCAGGGATGCAAGCGCTTCCAGCACACCGCGAACGCCTTGGCCGGGTAGGGTTGCCAGCATAGTGCCCTGCGTGAAGTACAGTAGGCTAACAAAGGCTAACCAGGCATGGCCTCTGGCTCGCTGACCAATGATCGAGGGTAGGAATAGCAAGAGTGGCAGCACAAACGCGACCACTGGACGCCAGTTAAAGGTATCACCTTGAATAAAAAAGCCACGATAGACAACAAGCAGCAGCAGAATGACAAAGCTGACGAGGACTAACTGCCTTGCTTGCTGCGTGAGCTTATCGAGTCCATGGCGAGTCTCAAGACCTTCTAACCACTGCCTCATACTGCGTCCTCCTGGCGCATTGTATGCAGTGCTCGCGCAAGCTTGGCTAACCGCTTGCCTTGAGCAAGACACAGTGCACGCTCATGCTCGTCGACAGAGCGGTCACTACGCGCACCGGCAACATGACTAGCCCCATAGGGCGTGCCACCGGTTTGGGTACTAAGAAGGGCGGTCTCGTTATAGGGGATGCCGGCGTAGACCATGCCGTGATGCAGTAACGGAATGAGCATGGTGAGCAACGTGCTTTCCTGGCCCCCATGAAGGCTGGAAGTGGAGGTAAATGCACAGGCAGGTTTATCAATCAATGCGCCATTCATCCATAGGCTGCTGGTGGTATCTAGAAAATACTTAAGCGGTGCCGCCATATTGCCAAAACGCGTAGGGCTACCCAATGCCAACGCGCTGCAGTTGCGCAAATCTTCGAGGTCTGCATAGACTGCTCCCTCCGCTGGAATTTCGGGGTCAACGGCTTCACAGGTTGTGGAGACAGGGGGGACGGTGCGCAGCCGCGCTTCAATCCCCGTAATGCTTTCGACACCTGCTGCAATTTGCCTTGCCATATCCGCAGTGGCTCCTGAGCGCGAATAGTAAAGAATTAAAACAAACGGCGTGGAATCACTCATGAGGTATCCTAGAAATAACGACGTAAAGAGGGCACTGCGTTGTCTGCTTATGGTACCAGAGCTACCGGTTGTACAGGAGATGCGTTACGCAATTGGCTAAATGCGGGCAGGCGTAGATAAACCCAGGCAATTGAACCATCCGCCAGCGTTTGTTTGACCCGCTCATAGCGAATACCCAAGCGCTCATAACGATCCAAGCGCAATAGCTGATCCGCAGTGACTTCTAACCGTAACCCTTCTACATGGCTATGGGTATCGGGAGTCAAGTCCAGGCCTTGTTTTTTAAAGCCCTCAAGACGTGCTGGTTGTGGGTTGCCTGAACTGCCCATCACCACCCAGCGCACAGGGAGATAGCGCAGCGTGCCATAGACGAAGACGCTGTGGGTTCGTTCTTCAATGACTGGCAAGTGGGAGGGGCGCTCGTAAAACCACGGGCTCAGCATTGTCAGCCAAAGCCAACCTGCGGCACCGATTAGTAGTGCTGCGCTACACGCGATCAAACGTTTTAACCAAACCATGCCCACTCCTTTGATAATGTTGGCTATCAGCGTGGCGTTAGATGTTAATGAAAACAAGTCTTAAGCAATGTCGGCGGGTTTGCTAGGATAGAGGCATTAGACCCTGTCAGAGGAGCCTGTTATGAATCAATCACTTCGTGATGAGATGGATTTCAGTGCGTTGGTCGGCGATGTAAAGCCGTTACCCAAGCATAACCGCGCAGATACAGGTACCCAGCGCCAGCGGCCTACAGAGGCCCAGCTTGCTCGTCGTGAAAGTGCTGAGCAGCGTCTGGAAGAGCGTAATTTCTTATCCGATGATTTTGTCGACTTGTTGCCGCCCTTTGATCCGATTGAATACCGCCGGGAGGGTATTCAGCAAGGAGTGGTCGATAAACTGAAGCATGGTGGTTACAGTGTTCAGGCCCAGCTACATCTGCTACGGCGGCCGCTGGCAGAGTGCCGCAGAATGCTGTTCCCGTTTATTCAAGAAGCTTACCTCCACGACCTTCGCTCTGTGCTCATTGTGCATGGGAGGGGGCGAGAAATAGATAGTCCTGCGAATGTCCTGCGTTCCTATCTGGCTAAATGGCTTACTCAGTTCGACGAAGTGCAGGCTTATATTTCTGCGCAACCTGCGGAGGGTGGCCTTGGCGCCACCTGGGTCATGCTACGTAAAAGTGACCGTGCCAAAGCTAACAACCGTGAGCGCCAGCAAAAACGTCGCGGATAGCCTGCCATTGTTTATCGAGTAATTGTTTATCAAACAAAAAGGGCAGCCGAGAAGCTGCCCTTTCTGTTTCTATCTCTACTTCTATCTTTCTACGTCTATCTCGATATCGTTTGCGGTTACTGCTTTGTGTCCGCCAGGCGGCGTTCGAACAATGCTTGGCGCTGCTCAACATCGGTTTGGTAGCGAACACTAAACATATTCAACGCACGGATAGCGTCGTCTGGATGCTGATCATCACGCAGAGCCATGGCGGTAAAGCCACAGCGGCGCATGTAATCCAACTGGTCGACCAACACATCACCGACTGCACGTACTTCACCGGTATAGCCGTAGCGTTCGCGAAGCAAACGAGCAAGCGTGTAGCCACGCCCATCCGTAAATGCCGGGAAATCGATGGCAATCGCACTGGTACGGCTTAGCTGCTGGCCAAGCTCCGTGGTTAACTCGGTATCACTTGAAAGCAGCGGTGCTAGCTCGGCATCGTCCTGGTTCGCTTGCCAGAGTGCCAGCGGCACAAAGGCGGGACGCTGTTCAGGGAGCGTGTCTGCGTCATAGGACACACACCAGGCATTCTCTGCTGCCAGTTCACCATCAGCGATCAGATGGTCGACATGTACTGGCGTGAGCTCAACCGCGTCAGTCTGAGTGTCATTGCTGGGCATAAACACGCTCCTTAAAGGGTTTTAAGCCAATACGGCGATAGGTGTCGAGGAACCGCTCGTCTGCGTGACGTTCGGCCACATAGACTTGCAGTACCTTATCGACAACGTCCGGCACGTCTTCGCGGTAGAAAGAGGGCCCTAGGATTTTACCTAACGAGGCATCGTCAGTTGAGTTACCACCAATCGAGATTTGGTAGTACTCTTCGCCTTTTTTGTCGACGCCGAGGATGCCGATGTGGCCAACGTGGTGATGCCCACAGGCGTTCATGCAGCCTGAAATATTCAGATCCAGCGGGCCGAGGTCATAGAGGAAGTCCAGGTCTTCAAACCGCTCCTGCAGTGCTTGGGCGATGGGGATAGAGACCGCGTTGGCCAAGCCACAGTAGTCGCCGCCAGGGCAGCAGATAATATCGTTCAGCGTACCTACGGTTGGATTGGCCATGCCCAGTGCATCAAGCTCTTTCCAGAGCGCCTCTAGCTCATCGACGGGAACGTCAGACAGCACTAGGTTTTGCTCGTGGGTCACGCGCACTTCACCGAAGCTATAGCGATCGGCCAGGTCGGCGACGGCTTCCATTTGATCCGCTGTGACATCGCCAGGCGCGTGTTCGCGGCGCTTAAGTGAAAGGGTCACCGCTTTATAACCAGGGACCTTGTGGTCGGTGACGTTATTCGTCACAAAGCGGGCCAAACTACGATTTTCGCTGCGTAGCTGTTCGAAATCGGCAATGGCGCTCTCAGCAACCGGACGGCGCTCTGGTTCAGGGAAGTGAATCTTGGCCGCATCAACCGCTGCTTGGTTAAGTGTTTGCGGGCCATCTTTAAGATGCGCCCACTCTTCGTCAACGCGGCGGCGAAACTCTTCAATACCGAGCGCTTTGACGAGAATTTTAATACGTGCTTTAAACTTGTTATCGCGGCGACCAAATTGGTTGTATACGCGAACACATGCTTCTAGATACGTTAAGAGGTGCTGCCAGGGAAGATCTTCGCGCACCACGTCGCCAATCATCGGTGTGCGGCCAAGACCGCCACCTGCCAGCACTTTAATGCGGACGTCACCGTCTTCGTTACGCCATAGCCGCAGGCCGATGTCATGCACTTGAATAGCTGCGCGATCTTGGGCGGCACCGCTGACGGCAATTTTAAATTTGCGTGGCAGGTAGGCGAACTCAGGATGTAAGGTTGACCACTGGCGAATTAGCTCACACCAGGGGCGCGGATCTTCCACTTCATCACCGGCAATACCTGCAAACTGGTCGCTGGTGGTATTGCGGATGCAGTTTCCGCTAGTTTGAATAGCGTGCATTTGCACTTTGGCGAGGTCTGCCAAAATATCGGGTACGTCTTCCAATGCTGGCCAGTTCAGCTGCAAGTTTTGCCGAGTCGTGAAGTGGCCATAGCCACGATCATAGCGCCGAGTAATTTCCGCTAACGCGCGAAGCTGCTTACCCGCCAGCATGCCGTAGGGGATGGCGATTCGCAGCATTGGCGCATGCTTCTGAATATACAGGCCGTTTTGGAGTCGCAGCGGGCGAAACTCTTCTTCTCCCAAACGCCCGGCGCGGTAGCGGTCCATTTGGTCACGAAACTGAGCGACGCGCTCGTCAACCAACGTTTGGTCGTGAATATCATAACGGTACATGTGGCACGATCCTGCTAAAAGCGAAATGGTCACGTCGAGACGGACGGTAATGTGCCGTCACCTTAACGCGGGCGTCATATTCTACAAAAGAATATATAATTATCTTTTTATCGCTAAATGGTATTTGAGGTTTATAGTCATAGCGTTTGAGCTAGCCAGCGTCGACGCTGCCACACCCATAAGAAGCTGCTGGAGTTGAGCGCACGGTAGAAAAGTTGCACTAGCCATACACCGAGTAGCCCATATTCCAACTCAATGCCTACCCACCAGGCCAGTGGCAGAAACACTAGCCACTGCATGCTCAAAGTAAGCAACATCACTGTTCGCTGAGCGCCAGCGCCCATTAACGTTTGGGCCAGCACCAATGCGGCAGCATCCAGCACTATCATTAAGCCAGTAATCTGTAAGGGAAGAGTACCTGACTGAATAAGTGAGTGATCTTCAAAAAAAATAGCCAGAACAGTGGCCGGGAACAACAGCATAGGGAGTGCCAACACTGTCAGCAGCAAGCCAGCGACGCTTAATGCGTCGATTCCCCAGCGGTGTGCTGCCTGTTGATCATCGCGCCCTAATGCTTCACCGACCAAGCTCATTGCCGCCACACCCACCCCGACGCCAGGTAAAATAAGTAGCAACGATAGATTCACTAGCACATGGCCCACAGCGACACTCTGCGTGCCCATCCTACCTAATAGCCAGAACAGCACCACATAGCCGGCGGCAAACCATACTTGTTGCAGTGAGTGTGGGATAGCCAAAAATAGTGTGGTCTGTAATGAGCGCAATGTCAGCTTCTGTCGGGTAAGTGCGTGGGCGTTATAGGTCACGCAAGCCCAAATAATCAGCCCCAGCAGTAGCGAAAGCGTCGTGCCCATACCTGCACCATTGGCACCCAGCGCCGGTAGGCCACCAATGCCATAAATTAATCCTGCACTAGCGACCACATTGAACACATGCACAATGACGATAATACGCAGGTAAAGGTGCGTGTGTTGCCGCCCGTTCCAGTAACCGCGAAAGCAAAGTGTCAGGGCAATCGCGGCTAACGATACAACGCGCCAGCGGAAATACTCCACGGCAATCGCCGTCACGTCATCTGCTGGCGTCATTAGCTGTATTAACCGGGGAGCCTGCCACCACGCGAGACACGATAATGGAATGCCGACCATAACGGCGATCAGCAAGCCAGAGTGAAGTGAGCGTGTTAGCGGGAAGTGTTCTGCGCCCAGGTCTTGAGAGGTTTGCGACTGGACGCTGGAAGAGAGGCCAAAAACCAGCGCCGTCATCATAAACATGGCATAGCCGCCGATACCAACACCTGCCAATGCCTCTTGGCCTAAATGGCCTACCAGTGCAGCATCAATAAGGTTGAGCATGCTCTGTGAGAGCATGCCCAGCATGATCGGTAAGGCTAAGCGCATGACCTTACCTTGGCGGCGGCCCACTGCTGACATTAGCTAGGGTCGTAAGAGAGCACTGGCGATAGCCAGCGTTCCATTTCCACTAATGGCATCTGCTTGCGTTGCGCAATCGCTTCCACTTGATCCCGGGTGATTTTTCCGGTGGAGAAGTATTTGGACTGGGGGTGTGCGAAGTACCAGCCAGAGACCGCCGCCGCAGGCCACATGGCAAAATTTTCGGTCAGTGCCAAGCCGGTATTTTCCGTCGCATCAAGCAACCGGAACAGCGTGGCCTTTTCGGTATGGTCAGGGCAGGCTGGGTAGCCGGGAGCAGGGCGGATACCCTGATATTTCTCGGCAATTAGCGCGTCATTATCCAGCGTCTCTTCCGGCACATAGCCCCAGAACTCTTTGCGCACGCGCTCGTGCATGCGCTCGGCAAACGCTTCTGCTAAACGGTCGGTTAATGCTTGCACCATGATGGCATTGTAATCGTCACCAGCTGCTTCATAGGCTTTAGAAAGTTCATCAACCCCATGGCCTGTGGTAACGGCAAAACCACCGATCCAGTCGGCTTTGCCGCTCTCTTTAGGCGCAATAAAATCCGCCAGACTGTAGCAGATCCCATCACGCCCTTTGGTGGTCTGCTGACGAATGTGATGCAAACGCTCAACGATCTCGGTGCGGCTTTCATCGGCATACACTTCAATGACATCGTCATCGACGCTGTTAGCGGGCCACAAGCCAATGACGCCGCGCGCCTGAACGCGCTTTTCGTCGATTAGCTTGCGCAGCATCACTTTGGCATCTGCAAACAAATTGCGTGCAGCTTCCCCGACCACCTTGTCTTCAAGGATTTTGGGGTACTTGCCAGCAAGCTGCCAGCTCATAAAGAACGGTGTCCAATCGATGCGTTCAACCAGCTCTTCAAGGTCGTAGTTATCGAAGGTTTTGAGACCCAACACCTGAGGTTTCACTGGAGTAAAGCTGTTCCAATCCGTGCGAAAGCGCCGTTTACGGGCTTGGGTATAGTCCAGGTCTGCGGCTTTAGGGCGGCGTTTGGCGTTACGCTCGCGCACTTTTTCGTACTCTTCGCGAATCTCGGCAACGTAGGCGGCTTTAAGGTTCGGCGCCAGTAAACGGCCCGCGACGCCAACCGCTCGGGAGGCATCGGTTACATAAATCACGGGGTGATCGTATTGTGGCTCAATTTTTACGGCTGTATGGGCTTTGGAGGTAGTGGCACCACCAATGAGCAGCGGCAGATCCATGCCCCGGCGCTTCATTTCTTTAGCAACATGCACCATCTCATCAAGCGATGGGGTGATCAGTCCTGAAAGTCCAATGATGTCAGCATTGTGATCTTGGGCGGCCTGAAGAATTTTTTCGGTAGGCACCATCACGCCAAGGTCGATGACTTCGTAGTTATTACACTGCAGTACCACGCCGACAATGTTTTTGCCGATATCGTGAACATCGCCTTTAACCGTGGCCATTACGATCTTGCCTTTGGCCTTGGTCTCTTCGCTTTTTTCCGCTTCGATATAGGGAATCAGATAGGCAACCGCCTGCTTCATGACGCGAGCCGACTTAACTACCTGGGGTAGGAACATTTTGCCGGCACCAAACAGGTCGCCAACCACGTTCATACCATCCATTAACGGGCCTTCGATCACCTCGATGGGCCTAGCGGCCTCGGCGCGAGCCTGTTCGGTGTCCTCTTCTATATATGCAGTTACGCCTTTAACCAACGCATGCTCGATACGCTTATTAACCGGCCAACTGCGCCACTCCAGGTCTTCTTTTTTGGCGGCGCCGCTGCCATCGCCCTTGTACTTGTCGGCAAGGTCAAGCAGCCGCTCGGTACCATCGCTACGGCGGTTGAGCACGACGTCTTCTACCGCATCACGCAGCTCAGTGGGTAAGTCATCATAAACCGCCAATTGGCCCGCATTGACGATGCCCATGCTGAGGCCTGCACGAATGGCGTGGTAAAGGAATACCGAGTGAATGGCTTCACGAACGGGGTTATTGCCTCGAAATGAAAACGAGACGTTCGATACGCCGCCGGAGATCATCGCGTGAGGCAGGTGCTCACGGATCCACTGGGTAGCCTCAATGAAATCGACGGCGTAGTTATTGTGCTCATCTATGCCGGTCGCGATAGCAAAGATATTAGGGTCGAAAATAATATCTTCCGCAGGGAAGCCAATGTCATCGACTAGTAAGCGGTAGGCGCGTTCACAAATTTCGGTTTTACGCGCAAAGGTATCTGCTTGGCCTTCTTCATCAAACGCCATGACCACAATGGCGGCGCCAAAGCGGCGACATTTGGTGGCTTGCTCGCGAAACGCGGCTTCACCTTCTTTCAGCGAGATAGAGTTAACAACCGCTTTGCCCTGAACACACTTAAGGCCCGCTTCGATGATGTCCCATTTAGAGGAGTCGATCATGATCGGAACGCGAGCGATATCGGGTTCGCCAGCGATTAAATTAAGGAAACGAACCATCGCTTCCTGGGACTCCAACATGCCTTCGTCCATGTTGATGTCGATAAT
>NZ_JABUZF010000240.1:30865-48178 GCF_014897885.1 Halomonas sp. 3D7M
GCCGCTTAAAGCGTGCCGAGCCGGTCACGTTAGTGCGCTCACCGACATTGACAAACAGCGCGTCGGCTTCAATGTTGAAGGGCTCTAAGCCAGACAGACGGCACGCATGACTACGCTTTGCAATCTTGCGGGGCGCCATCGAGCTGACTGCCTCAGCGATGGCGCGAATATGCTCAGGGGTTGAGCCACAGCAGCCCCCAATAATATTGACCAGTCCACTTGCCGCGAACTCGCTGACAATGGCCGCCATTTCCTCTGGGGTTTGGTCATACTCACCAAACTCATTGGGTAGGCCCGCATTGGGGTGCGCAGAAACAAAGGTATCGGCTTTAGTGGAAAGCTCTTCGATGTAAGGGCGCAGCTCCTCCGCACCTAGAGCACAGTTCAAGCCAACTGAGAGAGGCTGAGCGTGGCGAACAGAGTTCCAGAATGCCTCGGTGGTTTGACCAGAAAGCGTGCGACCTGAGGCATCGGTAATGGTGCCGGAAATCATCACCGGCAGCCGCGTGTTCAGGTCATCAAACAACTCTTCAAGGGCATAAATAGCGGCTTTGGCATTAAGTGTGTCAAAGATAGTCTCGATCATAATAAGATCTGCACCGCCTTCGATTAACGCCCTAGCAGCTTCGTAATAGTTCTCGCGAAGCTCGTCGAAGGTGACATTGCGCTTAGAAGGGTCGTTGACATCCGGCGACAGAGACGCGGTGCGTGAGGTTGGCCCAAGTACCCCAGCGACATACCGCGGGATATTCGTTTCAGCCGCCACGGCGTCACAGACATTACGCGCCAAACGTGCCGACTCACGATTCAGCTCAGGCACCAAATCTTCCATGCCATAGTCTGACTGGGAAAGACGTGTGCTATTAAATGTATTGGTTTCGATAATATCCGCGCCAGCTTCTAAATAGTCGCGGTGAATACGTGCTACTAAGTCCGGACAGGTAAGTGCTAATAAGTCATTATTACCTTTAAGGTCCGAGGGCCAGTCACGAAAGCGGTCACTACGGAAATCGTCCTCGCTGAGTTCGGCGTTCTGCAACATGGTGCCCATGCCGCCGTCCAAAATCAGGATACGTTGGGCAAGGCGTTGGGTGAGGGAAGCAGTCAAATCACTAGCAGCCATGGCAGGGGGGAATCTCCAGCGTCTCAGTCAAAAAGGATATTTTTTATAGTCGTCGTCATAGTGTGAGCGGCGCCTATCATAACAAAGGGCACACCATAGGGCAGCAAGTAAGGGCGTGAAGTTATTGCAGTATCTTAATGAGGCGCGCTCATATACATAGGCAATAGCCTACTAAAATAGTCGGGATTGTGCTGGCGAGCAGTTTTGCTTACCATAGGCGTTAATGAAATAGTTATAAATGACATGTGATGTGGCCAAGCCACAACCACGGGAGGATAACATCCCTTATGACCGCGACTATCGAAACAGATACCCAAGGTATTGATATTACTGACAGTGCTCAGGAATATCTTGCTGAACTGTTGGAAAAGCAGAATGTTGAAGGCATTGCTGTACGTATTTTTATCACCCAACCCGGCACGCCTTACGCGGAAACATGTTTAGCCTATTGCCGTCCAGGTGAAGAAGAACCCACTGACGTTAAGCTTGAACTTGAAAAAATTAACGTATTTCTCGATAAAAACAGCTTGGCGTTTTTAGACGAGGCGGTTGTTGATTTTAACGCGGATCGTATGGGCGGCCAGTTAACCATCAAGGCTCCTAACGCGAAAATGCCTAAAGTTAACGCGGACAGCCCGCTGGAAGACCGCATCAACTACACGCTTTACAGCGAGATTAACCCAGGGCTGGCGGCCCACGGTGGTGAAATCAAGCTGGTAGAGCTGACCGAAGACAAGGTGGCGATCCTTGCTTTTGGTGGCGGCTGCCAAGGTTGTGCAGCGGTAGATTTAACGCTTAAAGATGGCGTTGAGAAAACACTGATGGAGCGGATTCCTGAGCTAGCGGGTATCCGTGATGTGACCGATCACACGGATACAACGAACGCTTACTACCGCTAACGCACTGTTGGTGGCACCGTGTTCGCTTCGAAATGCCCAGTAGATCTGCGTAATGCCAGTCAGCCAAGGCTGGCTGGCATTATCCACTAGCCACATACAGCAAAGCGACCACCTTCCAAAGCGTGAACCGCACTGTCATTCCCGAGTGGGGTTATCGGGAATCCACCTTGACCTTGGCCTGCAGGAGCCCCAAATTCCAGGTCAACATGGATTCCCGCTAAGGGCCTGCGGGAATGACGAAGGCGGCTCGGTGGGCTGGGCTTTTTTATACGCAATGCATTACTCGTCAGTTGAGGTGCCTTCTTTATCCTGTGATGAAAGCGTCTCGGGCAGGGCTGTTAATTGCGCGTGAAGGGCTTCCATTCGTTGCCAAAGCTGTTGCTGCCAGTTTTCGTCCTGAAGCGCCGTTTTGTGCTGCTGTTCTAGTGCTTGGTGGGCTTTATCAAGCTCGCTCTGCAGGCTGGAGTGCAGCTCTTTTAGCGATATATTGTTGCGCTCAAGCTCGTCAATACGTTGTTGCAAGCTGCTGTTGTCTAACTGGTAGTGCTGCAACGTGTCTTTTTTGAGCTGAAGCTCTTTCGCCAAGCTGTCTGAGCGCTGCTCGAACTGGAGCAGGCGCTTTTGTAGTGCTTTTTCTTCTTGGGCACGCTCTTGTCTTAGCGTGTCTAGCAACGCCATCAGTTTTCCTTCCGCTGCTTCGTTACGCTGCTCCTCCTGAGCAAGGCGCTGTTCCCAAGCGGCTTGGCGTTGTTGCAGCTCTTCAGTGAAGCGCTCTTTCAGCGAAGCGACATCATGCTCCGACTGGGTAAGTAGCTGCTGGTATCGCTTAGCATCTTGGTTGGCTTGCTCTGCCTGTTGCTGCCACTGACGCTCGCTCGCTTGACTAGCGGCCAGCTCGCGATTAAGTGTCTCCAAGCGCTGTTCTGTATGTCGCAAATGCTCTGCAAGGGCACTTTCTCGTTGCTGCGCATTGGCTGTTTGCTGAAGTGCTTCGGCAGCTTCCTGCTGGGCGCTCTCTACCTGCCGATTAGCATCTTCACGATAGTGGACGAGCGCTTGATTGGCGACCTCTTGCGCCTCGCGCCATAGTTCGGTGGCGACGTTAACGATGACTTCTGGGACGCCCTTAGGTGGCGGAACATCGCGATTTTGCTCTCGCTCAATACGCCAATTACGGAAATGCTCACTGATCGTTGTGAAGCTGCCGGTTCCCAGTACTTCCCGAATGCGTTGCACGCTAGGAGTGTCGCCGCGAGCGAGCAGGGTGTCGATTGCTTGCTGAACATCACTGTATTGAATCCCGCTGCGAGCCATGGTGCTTATCCCTGTCAGATTGGTAGCGCTATTTTCGTAGGGTTTGGTTAAAATTACAATAATTACGTAATACATAAAACGTAATGTTATTTACATTAAGTGCTATAAATTCAAGATTACTGCCCTTATCTTGAATTTTAACGCTGATAACAGCACACTTAATCCATTGAAAAATCATGCAGTGGACATGGAGAAACGTAGAGATGCCCGGAGAGGTCGCGAAACAGCAAGAACAAGCATATAAAGGCCTAGAAGAGGGCAGTTGGCCTGATTTGCTGGCTAAGTCTCCCGTGCCCGTCCCTCCGGGAACTGACACGCAGTTAATTGATGCTCAAAACAACGTTGAGGCTGTTGCTGCGTGGCTTAGGGAGTATCAAGACAGCCCTCAGACATTGAAAAGTTATCGCCGAGAGGCGGAGCGCCTGCTGCTTTGGCTGTCCAGCCACAACACGTCGTTATGCGATATGAATCGTGAAATGTTGCGCCAGTACGAGGCTTTTTTGGCAGATCCTCAGCCAGCTGAGCAGTGGGTGGGGGCAAGTAAGCCTCGCTATCATGCGCAATGGCGACCTTTTCGTGGTGGGCTTTCGCCAGCAAGCCGGCGGCAAAGTCTGATTATTCTGCAGGGCTTATTTAGCTGGCTAGTGGAAGCAGGGTGGGTACGCCATAACCCATTTGTGCTAATGCGCGACAAGGCAAGGCGGCTGAATAACCAGGCTCAAACGATTGAGCGTTATTTAGAGCGCGATCTTTGGGTATGGTTTTGGCAGTGGCTGAATACGCCAGCTGGACACGCTAGTGAGCGAGAAGCGTATGAGCAAGCGCGGCGACGGTTTATATTCAGCTTCGCTTATCTATTAGCACCTCGTATTAGTGAAATGGCTAACGCTCGGATGGATGACTTTCAGGAAAGCGAGGGGCGGTGGTGGTGGGTGGTGGTCGGTAAGGGGAGTAAGCTTGCACGTATTCCGGTGCCCGATGACATGCTTGAGTGTGTGCTCGAATGGCGGGAAGCGCTTGGGTTAGCAGGCCTGCCCAGTTATCACGAACCCGACCCTCTTATCCGTGCGTTAGATAAACGTCGTGGCATTAGCGATAACCAACTTTATCGGCTGATTAAAGGCGTATTTAGCGAGGCGGCTGATGCACTAGAAGCGCAAAATGGTAAGCCTGCCTATGTGAGTGCGCTGCGTCGTGCAACCCCCCACTGGCTGCGGCATACGGCGATTACACATCAAGCGCAATCGGGGGTAAGCCTGCGCTATTTAGCCGAGAGTGCGCGCCATTCTAAACTGGATACGACGAGTCGCTACTTACACACCGAAGATAATGAATGGCACCAAGAGCAGCAGCGTCATCGCTTGAAAACAGCCCCAAAAACGCCTTCTGACCCGTTATAATAGGCATGATATTGAGACACCAACCCAAAGGAAACGCCATGGCAACTTCAGGCGCTGAGCTGGCCCAGCAAGAACTGGTCGAAGAGTTTGAAATATTTGATAACTGGATGGATCGTTATCAATACATTATCGATATGGGGAAGCAACTGCCTGACTTTCCGGAGGAGCAGCGAACTGAAGAGTTTAAGATTCAGGGCTGCCAATCTAACGTGTGGATGTGCCACGAAGGGCAGGGCGACAAGCTTATCTTCAAGGCAACGTCGGATGCGGCCATCGTTTCAGGACTGATTGCGTTGCTGCTGAGAATCTATAGCGATCGCACACCTGATGAGATTAGCCAAACCGAGCCTCACTTCTTGAAAGATTTAGGTTTGGATAAGCACCTATCACCTACCCGCAGTAACGGCTTGCATGCCATGTTGGAGCGTATTTACCAAGTGGCAAAACAGTCTTAATTGTAAACGCGCATTGGAAAGCTTTCTCAGTGATGATGGTCGCACTTTGAGTGCGGCGGCGCCGTTAAGTCCGGGTCTTCACGACACAACTGCTCGCTTCTGCCACCAGGCACGGGATCGATACCACCGGCGCTGCCTGGGTGGCATCGCATAATACGCTTTATCGCCATCCAGCCGCCCTTGAAAGGGCCATGCACTTGAATGGCTTCAACGGTATAGGACGAGCAGCTTGGCCAGAAGCGGCAGCGCGGCCCCAGTAGGGGGCTAATGGTGTATTGATAGACCTTGATACAGCCAATCATGACGATGGCAAGGGCCTTCAAGGCCCAGTGCTTTGCTTGGGATAGCAGCTTTACCACTATTTCTTGCCGTAAAGCGCCGCTGGGTCGATAAGCGGTTCGCTGGTAATCGTCGCACGCTGTTCGTTTACCGATAAGTAAAAACAGCTGCGTCGACCGGTGTGGCAAGCGGGTCCAGTTTGATCGACTTGCAGTAATAGCGTGTCACCATCGCAGTCGAGAGCCGCAGATTTCAGCTGCTGTTGTTGACCCGAGGTTTCACCTTTACGCCAGAGCTTTTTACGCGAGCGTGAATAGTAGCAAACACGCTGCGTTGCTAGCGTTTCTTCAAGTGCCTCGCGGTTCATCCACGCCATCATTAACACCTCACCCGAATCAAACTGCTGCGCAATGGCAGGCAGCAAGCCTTGTTCGTTAAAGTGTACTGCGTCAAGAAGCGCTTCGGTCCCGGGCAACGTATCGGAAGGGCTGGCAGATTCTAGGGCTTTGAATAGGTCGCGCGGGGCTAATTGGTCAAAACGTGACATTACTCGTTACTCGCTGATCGGCAATTTTGGCACAAGCCTTGAAGTTCTATCGTTTGGCGCTCGACGTTAAACCCTTGTCGTTTGGCTAATTCGGCCAGTTGAGCGCTTATTTCATCTAAGTGAAGCTCTTCAACATAGCCACAATGGCGACAAATCAACAGCTGAAACCCATGGGCATGCTCAGGGCAGGCGCAGGCAACGTAAGCGTTTTGTGACTCTATACGATGAACGAGACCTTGCTCGATAAGAAAGTCGAGAGCACGGTAAACCGTGGGAGGTCTTGCTGCGGCATGCTCAGTGGATAGCTGGTCTAACAAGTCATACGCTTTTAGGCCGCCACCATTCTCAGCAATCAGCTCTAATACTCGGCGACGAATAGGTGTAAATCTCACGCCTCGGGTATGGCACTGGGATTCCGCTTGTTGTAATAGCGTATTAGCTTCTGTCATTAGGGCACTCGTTGAACGGGATATGCGTAGTCTACGCCGTCGCCGAAGAAGTGTCAGGCGTTTCTACGAGTTCGCTTTGGCGGGCAAAGTGGTGTTGTGCAAACGCTACCCGTTCCGCGACGGGAACACCGTCAGGCTGCTGCTCGATCAGGTCAAGCCGACGGCGAAGTCCTTCACCGTTGGTCATTTGGATAGCAAGCCCGGGGCGCGCATTAAGCTCAAGCAGCATGGGGCCATGCTTTCTATCTAGCACCATATCGGTGCCAAGATAGCCAAGCCCGGTCATCTCGTAGCAGCCTGCTGCCAGGTGGAGCAGGGTATCCCACTGTGGGACAACCAGACTTGCCAAGTCGTGACCTGTATCGGGATGGCTAAAGCATGGACGATCAAACTGCACTCCACGTAGGGCCGCGCCTGTGGCAATGTTCAGCCCAACACCCACGGCCCCCTGGTGAAGATTGGCCTTGCCATCCGACGCAGCGGTAGAAAGCCGCATCATGGCCATCACGGGATAACCTTTAAACACGATGACTCGAATGTCCGGTACGCCTTCATAGGTATAGGCCATCAGGCTTTCATCGAAATTGATCAGTGTTTCGATAACGGCGACATCCGGTGAGCCGCCTAGCGAATACAGCCCAGAAAGTATGTTCGAAACATGGCGCTCAATATCTTCAATCGACAAACTGACACCGCTTGGCTTGATAAAGATACCCTCTTGTACCTTTTCAATAACAAGTATGCCTTTTCCGCCACTGCCTTTGGCGGGCTTGATCACAAAGCCTGAATGGCCGCTCAGCATCTCACTGATATGCTTGACACCAAACTGAGTCGTTACCGTACCAATGAGCTCTGGCGTTGTGATGCCGTAACGTTGCGCAAGAAGCTTGGTTTTCAGCTTGTCGTCAACAAGCGGATATAAGCGTCGGGAATTATAGCGGCCAATGTAGCGAATATTTCGCCGATTCATGCCGATAATTCCCTTGTCTCTAAGTCGTGTCGGCCACGTCCAGTTCTTTAGCCAGCTCATGAGGATTTCTCTTCATCTGTAATTGGCTTAAAACGGCGAAGCTCCAATAAACGATAGCCCGTGTAATTACCAAGCAACAAGATGAGCGCCATCAGAATGAACTGAACACCAAGGAAGTTGAAAGTAATGTGGCGAACCCAGGGGTTGTTCATGGCAAGGAACGCTAATACAGCGGTTAAGAGGCTGCCTCCGCCTTGAACCAGTACCTGCTTTGGCCCTTCCTCTTCCCAAAGAATCGACATCCGCTCAATCGTCCACGCCAGAATGATCATTGGGAAAAATGTGACGGTTAACCCCGAACTTAGGCCCATACGATAAGCAATGACAGTGAAAATTGAGATGATTGCTATGACCGTGATGATGACCGCCGAAACCCTCGCTACCAGCAATAGATTGAGGTATGAAAGATAATTACGAATGATCAAGCCCATGGCCACAATCAGCAGGAAGCCAATTAAGCCCGTTAGCAGGGTAGTTTGAATAAACGCTAATGCAATCAGCACCGGCATAAACGTGCCCGACGTTTTTACCCCAACCAGCACGCGCAAAAACACCACTACCAGCGCGCCAATGGGAATCAGCAGGATCGTTTGGAAAAGTGCCTGCTCTTCCAAAGGAAGGCTATGGATAGAAAAGTTGAGTAGTGTGTCATCAGAGTAGTGATTGCGAACCGCCGCAGAAGCCGGTTGGTAATGTGTCAACATTGAAAAGGTGACACGCGAATTGGTTCCGCCCTGGACCTCTAGCACCGCGCGACCACCTGTTTCCCAGAGCAGAAGGTTGTCGGGTTTTCCTTGCTCGCCGGTAGTCGGATTAAAGAGTGTCCACGTTTCGGCAGATTCGTCGAACACTTGAATCCAACTGCTGAGGGTTTGTCGACGACGACCATCCTCCATCAATAGGCCGCTGACTTCCCTTGCATGAACACCCGCTTGGTTCAACAAACGCACAATCAGTGGCGATGGCTGTTCCTGGGCTAAGAGTAGTCGTGCATTTTCCCCTTGGCGTTCGCCATTAATATCTAAAATCAATTCTCTCGCAAAGGTGGCGTTATTGGCGCTACGTGCCCAAGCACGATCAATTAATTGGCTAGCGGCAGTGTCGTACGGGCTTTCCCAGGGGGGAACAGACGATAATTCTGGTGGCGTTTGTACCGGTGAGCGCGCATCTGGCGAAACCAGCATTTGCACCGAATAGTAAAGCTGCTGGCTGCCAGCGGCATTACGAATAGTCCACTCAGCCTGACGACCTAGCTCATCTGCTTTGTAGGCAAGCCCATAGCCAGAAGACGCGGTGTTTTCGGTCAAAACCCGGTACCCAGCCTGATGTGAAGGCAGTGCTAGATCAACCTGCACAGGGCCGTCCTGGGCATTAAAGTTGATAACAGCTTCGATTTCCCATACTTGGCGCTGTTCGCCGGGTAGCCAGGGGATTTCGAACTGAACATGTCGATGCACACTGGCGGCAATACCAACCAACAGCAGTAGTCCAACGATCAAATAAAACGGCAACCGTGACATCATGATTCCTTTCAGCGAAAAACGGCGGGGGAGAACTGTTACTCTTCAGTATCGTCTTGATCTGCTGCTTCATCTTCAGCGGCTTGATCGGCAGGTTCACCGCCAGGGAATTCTGGACGTTCGTAAAGATAGGTTTGAGCAACATCAATGGTGGCAATATCCATCATGAATCGCCGTCCTAACAGCACTGGGTAGTCCAAATGGGTGCGATTATTAAGCGTGAACTCAACGTTTTCGCGGATTGGGCCCAAGGTCATTAACAGTGAGATCACTGGGCGAGACTCTTCACCAGATGCCTGAACAATACGCACCCTACGTACAATTGGCGCTTCGATCCATTCATCACGCACGCGATCTACGACCACGTCATTGTCATTTAGTGCCAACTTAAAGCGCACCCAATTTTCGCCATCACGTTCAAAGCGGGTAATTTCGGATGCTGATAGTGATGACGTGTTGGCTCCAGAATCAACGCGCGCCTTCAAATAAGTGCCAACACTGGGTAAACCAACCCATTCACTGCGGCCTAGCAGTGTTTTGTTGTCTTGAGTGGCATCAACATCGCACTCTTCACGAACAATAACGGGATCTTCACCGCGAGCTTGTAGGCCAGCCACATCTTGGCGCAAATAGCGCAACAGGCTACCGACTTCGCGAACATCAGCTGTTAACGCTCGCTGTTGGTTAAGCTGCTGCTCGTGCAGTCGTGTAGACGCGGATGCACACTGCTGAGCAAGAGAGGTTTCAAGTTCAAGGATGCGGGTGTTAAAAGACGCTTCGCTTAGTGGCGGTGGCTCATTCGTTTCTGGCGGTGTCACAGCACAGCCTGCAAACGAAAGCGACAAACCAGCCATTAGACACAATACACCTGAGCGCATAACGTGAGATATCCTTAAACAAGAAGAGCATGAATGATAAGGAGAAGGACATTGTATTGTCCAACTTGATCCGCTGGTTTTGGAACCTTTATTTGCCTAATTTAACATAATATATATTATGCGAACCCGTATGATCTCACAGGCATCAGGTTAAAATCCTAATCATCAATGACAACCCTCATAAAAAACAGCCTGCTTTTTAAGCAGGCTGTTTTGTCATTAGCCAATCCGTAACGCTAACGTTGGGCCTTACTCACCAGCGGGTGCAGCGTATGAGCCGTCTTCCTGGTGTACTTCATTACCGGTAATTGCTGGCGTGAAAACGCATGCGACGGTCATGCCTTTTTCTTTACCGCGTAACAGATGTTCGTCGTGCTGATCCAGCAGATAAATATCGCCTGCTTTGATCGGCCAGATTTTGCCATCGGCTAGGGTTTCTACTTCGCCTTCGCCTTCATAGCAAAACACAGCTTCATAGTGGTTTTTGTAATGAATATGCGTCTCAGTGCCTGGGAAAATACGGGTAATATGAAATGAAAAACCCGCATTATCATTGGCTAGAACAAGACGCGTGCTGTCCCAATTGCCATTCTCGGCGGTGACAAGACGATCTGTTTTACGTGCTTCTTCAAGATTACGAACGATCATAGAATTGCTCCGTTATGAGGCACTTGGTATTAACCGAAGCGGCCCAGTGCTGAATCGATGCTGCAAAATTAGCCTAACTCTACATCACGCTTGGATAACAGCATTGACTGAGGCTTCTAGAATATCCAGCGCTTCCAGCAAGTCCTCATCACTGATGGTCAGCGGGCATAGGCATTTCACTACTTCGCCGTCTTGGCCGCTGGTCTCAATAATAAGGCCGTGCTCAAATGCTTTGCTGGTGATCTTGTCGGCAATATCACCAGAGACAACATCAATACCGCGCATGAGGCCGCGTCCACGTTCAGTGGCAGGCATGCCGTTCTCACTGAGTAAGGCTGCCAGCTTTTGGAAACGTTCTTCAACAATACGCGCTTTGCACTGAACATCACGCTCAAAAACATCATTTGACCAATATTTTTTGAGCGCAGCCGTGGCGGTCACCATCGCCAGGCTGAAACCACGGAACGTGCCGTTATACTGACCAGGCTTCCATTTATCAAGCTCTGGACGCATCAATACATGGGCAAATGGCAGCCCGAATCCAGAGAGTGATTTTGAGTTCGTCACGATATCAGGCGTGATGCCCGCGTGTTCAAAGCTAAAGAACTTACCCGTGCGGCCACAGCCTGCTTGGATGTCGTCGATGATCAACAGAATATCATGGGCGTGACAGATACTTTCTAAACGCTTGAGCCACTCAAGGCCTGCCACGTTAATACCGCCCTCGCCTTGCACGGTTTCGACAATAACACCTGCCGGTATATCGAGGCCGCCAGATTTGTCGTTAAGTAATTTCTCGAAGTAATCCAGCGTATCCGCATGCTCTCCCATATAACCATCAAAGGGTAAAAAGCTTGCGCCCTGTGTGGGAATGCCACCGGTCGCTTCGCGGAACTTGCGGTTACCCGTGGTTGCCAGTGCTCCCATGGTGACGCCGTGGAAGCCGTTGGTGAAGGTCACAATGTTATGGCGACCTTTAGCAACACGGGCCAAACGGATGGCCGCTTCTACTGCGTTAGTGCCTGTCGGACCAGGCAGATGTACCTTGTAGTCTAAGCCACGCGGTTTGAAGATAACTTCTTCAAGGGTTTCCAGGTAATCACGCTTTGCAGCGGTCCACATATCCAGGCCATGAACAATGCCATCTGTTGACAGATAGTCGATCATTGCTTGTTTGAGATGTGGGTTATTGTGGCCGTAATTGAGCGTGCCGGCACCGGCTAGGAAATCAATGTACTCACGACCATTCTCGTCCGTTAAACGAGCATTCTGGGCTTTGGTAAACACAACGGGGAATGAGCGCGAATAAGTACGTACGTTAGATTCCATGCGTTCAAGCGTTTGGGTCTGCATTAACGACCTCCTTTTTAAATCATTGAGCCAACAAGCGTAGGACAAACTGGCGGAAACAGCGGTAACACGTAACCAGCTAGCAAGAACCGCGTATTGGGCAATAGCTGGTCCGTTCCGTTACATGCTGTCTGTTTGAAATGGACCTATACGAACTAGGTTTTCAGGATCATGCTCCCCACCGAGTTGTTCGGTAGAGAAATATTCACGGCTATTTAAAGGGGCTTGCCAGCGTGCAGCGAGGCGGCGAAATAAGCCCCAAGAGGCCTGATTGTCTGGAGTGATCGTCGTTTCCAGATGATGCACATTATCAAGTTCTGGACGCGACATAATGGCTTCGACTAAGCGGCGCGCCAAGCCTGTACCACGTGCTTTTTCACCGACGGCAACCTGCCATAGAAAGTAGGTATCCGGCGCGTTGTCTTTCACATAGCCAGATACAAATCCTACTATCTCGCCCTCTTCATTTGTCGCGACCGCACAGGTGTCGCGAAACTGAGTTGCCAACAGTAAATAAGCATAAGCAGAATTAACATCAAGCGGCGGGCAAGCTTTTATCAACTCGTAGACGCCCCAACCATCATCTGCATTCGGCTTGCGAATAAATAACGGAGTAGATGCATGCCCGACCACAGCATCAGCGACTGTTGGGCGTGCAAGGTCTGCAGAAGGGGTAAAAGGTGTTATTGGCGTGCTCATGGTTATGCTTCGCTGTAGCGAATTTGAGCGCCATTATAACAGCTGATTATGAGCAATTCAAAAATCATATTATTCATCCTGTCCTTTTCCATAATTTTTGGTTATCAAAGGCGTCTCTACCTGCAAAAATCAGCTGAAAGAGCCGCTGTATTGGAAGAGTTTAGATCAACCTCACATAGCTGCGAGACAAAAAAGGCGAGCTAATGCTCGCCTTAAAAATGTAAATTTTATGTAATCAATTGCGCGTAGCTGTTCTCATTGTCACAAACTCTTCCGCACCTGTTGGATGGATGCCGATGGTACGATCAAAATCTTCTTTTGTAAGCCCAGCTCTGACCGAAATGGCGATCCCTTGTATTAATTCACCGGCCTCTTCACCGACCATGTGAGCCCCTACGACAACATCTGTCGCGTCATCAACGATTAGCTTCATTAAAGTGCGTTCTTGGCTACCAGACAAGGTGTGTTTCATTGCTTTAAAGTCCGCGCTATAAACGCTAATTTTGCCAATGTTTTCTCTGGCAGCCTCTTCAGATAGCCCTACCGTCCCAATATTGGGATGACAAAAAACCGCCGTAGGAATCGTGGCGTAGTCCAGCGGTTTAGGCAGTGTTTCATTGAAGTGGATATCGACTAACTGCATCGCCTCAGCCAGTGCTACGGGCGTCAATTCAGGCCCCTGGGTCAAATCGCCAAGCGCCAAGATTGAAGGGACCGCCGTCTCGTAGCGCGCATTTACTGGGATTTTTCCACTGCTATCAAGATGAATACCCAATGCTTCAAGCCCTAGCCCCTGCGTATTGGCATTACGTCCTGTCGCTGCTAAGACGGCATCTACCTCTTGAACATCACCGTTAGTTAAATACACGTTAAACGCCGAGCCATTGGGTTCAATCCGTTCAATATTGGTATTGAAATGCAGATTGACGCCTTTTTTGCTCATTTCATCGCGGGTAAAAGCTCGAACTTCTTCATCAAACCCTTTTAGAAACAGCTCTCCACGATAAATCAAATGTGTTTCACTACCGAGGCCGTTAAAAATGCTCGCGAATTCGACCGCAATATAGCCGCCTCCCAAAACCAGAAACCGCTCTGGAAAAGCGTCAAGGTCAAATATCTGGTTTGAAGTGACTGTGTATTCACTGCCAGGAAAATCAGGCACCCATGGCCAACCACCTGTCGCTAGCAGTATCTTTTGTGCGGTTACTTGGGTAACGCCTTCTTCAGAAGCCAGTGAAACGCTGTGTGCCCCTGTCACGGTTGCTCTAGCATGAAGCAGTACGACTCCCGCGCCCTCTAACATCCGCTGATAAATGCCATTAAGCCGTTTTATTTCACTGGTTTTATTATCGCGTAGCACTGACCACTCAAAGACAGCAGGCCCAGGCAACTGCCATCCAAAGCCTGCGGCATCATCGAAGCTGTCGTGAAAGTGAGCCGCATAGGAGTACAGTTTTTTAGGCACGCAGCCGACATTGACACAGGTGCCGCCCAAGTAACGATCTTCTGCTATAGCAACTCTGGCACCGCTTGCAGCTGCCATTCGTGCGGCGCGAACACCCCCTGACCCTGCTCCAATTACCAATAAATCGTATTCATATTCCGCGTTATCTGCCATGTGCTATTCCTATCCTGAACCATTGCATGTACTTATCGGTCATGTACTTACCGACAACGGTCGTTAAGCACAAAGATTGACCTTAGATTCTGAGAAGGTTAAAACCCCTCTCTCTGTACCCTAGTTTGCTCTATCTTGAACCTAACAGCTCCTAACCTGTGACGGAGATCCAATGTCTAACGCTATTGAAACACTGCTTGATAATAATCGCGCCTGGGCAGAGCGTATGTGTGAGGAAGATCCTGACTACTTTAAACGCCTTTCCAATCAGCAAAACCCTGATTACCTCTGGATTGGTTGTTCTGACAGTCGTGTGCCTGCTAACCAAATTATTGCCCTTCCGCCAGGCGAAGTTTTTGTCCATCGTAATGTCGCTAACCTGCTCCACCATACCGATATGAACGCACTGTCAGTTGTGCAGTTTGCGGTGGATGTACTTAAGGTCAGTCATATCATGATTGTGGGGCACTACGGTTGTGGTGGCATTAAGGCGGCAGTAACCGGCGGTGAGTGCGGAGTCGTCGATTACTGGCTGCATTCGGTGCGCGAACAGTATAACCATCACCGTAATACGCTTGAACATTTACCAATGGAAGAGCAAATTGACCGCATGTGCGAATTGAACGTAAAGGCTCAAGTTAATAGTTTGTGCCGAACCAAAATTCTGCAACGTGCCTGGCAGAGAGGCCAAGATATTTCAGTGCATGGTTGGGTCTATGGGTTGAGCGACGGCCGTGTAAAAGATCTCAAATGCACCATAACTGGCCTGGAGCAGGTTGAGACCCTTTATCGTATCGACCGCCTTCAACAAAGCGACTGACACCATCTGTGCCTATCGCTCTGATGACATCGATCTCGGTCAGTTATAGCGGTAGGCGCGATGACAGCTTTTACAGCTTAAGCCAACATCAGAAAATGCTCGCGTGGCCGCGCGATAGTCCTCTTGCTCGGCCGCATCGATTAGCGTCGCCACTTTTTGCTCAAGATCCGTAAATCCCGCTGCGAAATCTTCCCACTCTTCCCAGATTTCTGGGCGAGCGTCAGACCCACGCCCATGAGTGCCGACAATAAACGCGGGCAAAAAATGAGCTTGAGTCGCTTGTTCCTGAAGCGTTGCTAACCGCGGCGCGGCTCCGCGTGCATCCTGGTTATTCACCAAGTCAAAACGCAGCTGACGCAGAAGGCTTTCTAGCTCTTTCAATTCATCCTGACGCCATATGACCGCTTCTCGCTCACTTGCAAACGGGCTCTCTTCAACCGTTTGTGGCGCTGGAACGGCATCTTCAGTAACTTCCTCTGCCATGGTCGGCGTAGTAATTGCAGCAAAGACGACCAGGGCCCAAACCGAAGGCATGAGCCATGAACGTTTTAAAGTATGTGGCATTTTACTGACCTTATTACTGACCTTGTGATGGAGTACTTGGCTCTTCTCACCACGACTAACCGATGGGGCAAGTAACGCCAGTACCTTTGAGCCCGCAGTAACCAGCGGGGTTCTTGTCTAAATACTGCTGATGATAAGCCTCCGCGTAGTAAAAAGTATTCAGCGGCTTGATCTCGGTAGTAATAGTACCTCGGCCAGCCTCATCGAGCGCCTTTTGATAGGCATTGGCACTCTTTTCAGCAGCCATCAACTGAGCAGCCGTTGTTGTGAAAATGGCAGAGCGGTACTGGCTACCCACATCGTTGCCTTGACGATTGCCTTGAGTAGGGTCGTGCTGTTCCCAAAAAATTTGCAACAGCGTAGCCAAGGATGTGGCATTGGGATCATATACCACTCGAACTACCTCGGTATGGCCTGTTTGTCCCGTACACGTTTCTTGATAAGTTGGGTTTGGTGTTTCTCCCCCGGCATAACCGGCGGCAGTGACGTAAACTCCCGGCACTTGCCAAAACAGGCGTTCAACGCCCCAAAAGCACCCCATGCCTAACACAATTTCTTCATACCCTGCTGGGAAAGGAGGGTGAAGTGAGTGGCCTGTAACGGTATGTACGCTGCTCGTTTCAATCGGCGTTACGCGGCCAAGTGGTGCTGAATTTGCTTTAGAAAATAGCGTCATAACGCCCTCTTATTGCCGTGGATAAATCGTAGGGTCACCTGGCCGAGTAAATGTGTAGATTAAGTCGACGGCTTGATTTGCGCCTGATACTGCCTGCACATATAGATTGCGCCAAAGTGTGTAGCGTAATGTCAGTTCTGCAATGGGCGAGAAAATGCCAACACCGTAGCTAATCCGGATATCGTCGGTTAACTGCCCTGTCAGCACCACTTGGCTATTGTCACCTGCCCCAGTGGTATCCAAGGTCAAATCGCTAATACCAAACGCTTCCCCAATGGAGCCAACGGCTCCGCCTGTCTTACCGAGAGACATGCCGATTAAGGCGGTAGTAAGCGCACTATCAATCCCTCCTCCAGCAGCATCGGGTGCACGCCCCCTCAATAAATATGACAGCGCACGGGTTTCATCCATTGCTGGTTCTGAAAAGATCAGTAAGTTGGGCTCTTCTGCATTGCCACTAACACGAATGCCAGCAATAACCTCATCTTCCGTGATATCAGGATTACGAATTGCTTCGAAATCGAGAATTGGCAGCCCTGGAGGGCCACTGAATATCAGCTGTCCACGGCGAATCAGCAGATCCTGACTAAAGGCTTTAAAACGACCATTGATAAGGTTGACATCACCAAACAGCTGAAGTGCACCGCTGCCTTGACGAATTTCTAACGTGCCACCCAAATCAGAATTAAGCCCATATGCTGATATTTGCATATCACGGCCCAAGGTTAGTGTGATGAGCACATCAATGTCCATTCCTGATTGTGAAAGCTCATCAGCAGCGCTTGGCTCGCCATTGGCAGTCCGTTGCTGAGCCACTCGCTCAGCTTCTCGATCATCGCGCTCGGTGATAATGACTTCGTCAGAGCTTGGGCTAACAGCTGAGGCAGGAAGATCGCCAACTTCTAAGCGCGCCCATGGTAGATCGACATTGCCACGTACTTGCAAGCGATCCGGTGTTACACGAATGCGGATATCAGGCGCTGCTTCTAAACGCCCAAACTGTGGCAAAACGATTAATAATGGCTCCTGAGTCGCGTTAACATC
>NZ_JABUZF010000240.1:48213-60858 GCF_014897885.1 Halomonas sp. 3D7M
GCCAGTCGTCGCCTGCAGGAGAGTAAGCATCCCCAGCGATATTCAAGCGACCACGTTCAGCAGCAACAAAACCATTTATGTCCCCTTGTTCGCCGTCAAACGCAACGACCAGCTCGCCATCTTTGATATCGATAGGAATATCTGGGCCATGAACGCTTAGATTACGAAGCGCAAGCTGCCCCTGTAAATCGGGCTGACTGGTGGTTCCTGCAATTTGTATACGGCCATTTAAGTCGCCCTCTAAGCGATCCATGCCCACCACCAACGGGCGGTAAGGTGCTAAAGAAAGCGCTTGGGCGCTTAGCTCGCCACTAAGACCACCACGACCAAGTGGATCACTAATGCTGAGATCGAGTGCCAGCTCACCAGCATCTGCAAACGACAGTACAATATCGGCATCAGCTTGAGCCTGACTGGCGTCTAACTGCGTGTTTAAACTAATCACAGGAAGCTCTACGGGCTGGCCGTAATCGTTGACTGCCGTAATCGCTAACTCACTTAATACCTGAACATCGGCTTGCCACTGAGCCCCGCCTTGGCGCCAAGCTGCAACAATGTCTGCTGTCGTATCACCCTCAAAGCTCCACTCTTCTGGCAATAAAGGCTCGAGTGCTTCCATCGGCACTTCTCTGATGCTCAACACCGCGCGCCCTTGGTCGGCCGATGCGGCAATCTGTTCTTGCGAACAAACAAGCCCTCCTTCTTCGCGACGCACACAGAAAGGTGAGAGTTGCGCTTGGCCGTTAGCTAGGTTGTAACGAATATCAAGAGGGGCTTCTAAACGTAGATTGCCGAACTCGGAGTCGATTTCCAGCGGTGTTAGTTGGCCCTGGTACTGCTGCGCTTGTTGATCAAAACGCCCATCTAGCGCTACAAGTGCACGGCTTAGCATGTTATCGGCTTGGCCGTCGATACTGACAGTGAGTGCGTGCTGAGATAGGCGTCCGTTAAGCTCAAGGGCAATACTCGAAAATGCCTGCCCACCTGCATTGACTTGCTGCAAACCAAGGTTAATGTCTAGCGTTGGGTCTTCGATTCCCTCGATATTGCTGGTCAGTGATAACGTTTCAATACGGTTTTCGGCAAACTGCAAATCACGGCCAGTTAATTCGGCTTCCACCTTAGGTTGGCTAATGCTACCTCTGGCCAGAATATTACCTGTTAATGTCCCCGCTAAGTCTGGATGCAGCGTTTGTAATTGGCGCAATGCAATCTCGGTATCTAGCGACATTGCTTGCTCACTAACTTGACCAGAGGCCGTTAATCGGTTGTCTCCCTGAGTGAAAAGTAGTTCTTGGATATCTACTTCAAGCGCACTGTTAGCCTCTAAAGAGGCTTGAAGCGCCAAGGGATACTCCTGGAGCTCCCCAGTAATATCGAGGACTGGCAGGCTGACTTCCCATAGGTCGCCGGTTTGACGCACACTAGCGGTAATATCACCATTGAGATTGCCGTTGAGCTGTTCGACAAACAGCGATGGATCGAATTGATCCAGTTGGATGGTGGTATCAACCCGTAGTGACGAAGCCCAATTCACTTCCCCTTCACTACTCAGCGAACTGTCATTAATCGCTAGGGTTAGCGGCGTCCAGCGGAACGATGAAAGATCTCCGTTGCCACTGAGTCGAATATCGGTGGCCGGCACTTGCGGGCCTTGAGCGTTTAAGGAAAGCGTTGTCTGGTAGGCTTCCAAGCTGCCGCTAGCAACGATGTCTATATCTTCAACAACATAGGGTTCTGCCGATGACTCATCGCTACTAGGTTGTGTGAGGGGCCACTGTAGGCGGTTACTCTGCAGTCGTATATTGAAGGGTAGCGTCGGTGCCAGCGCATCGACTTGAGCCTCCAGTGTTGCATTAACGACACCGGCTGCCCCTAAACTGGCTGTCAGCTCATCTAGGGATCCTGACAGTTCCAAAACAAGCTCTTCGCCACTTAGCTCAGGAAATATTTCGGGTAAAAACAAGGTTGTCGTTAATCGAGCATCTAACGGATAGCTGCCTGATAATGTGGCGTTGGCTGTTAAGTTCGCCTCGGCATCAGGCGTGAGCAACTCTAATGAGCGGAGCGTTATTTGGCTGCCTTCGGCACTCGCAACCACGGCTAATCGTTCGACTTGGTAATCAACGGCTCCGCTGACAGTGACGTCAGTCACGGTGAAGGATGCTAAGTCGATATCAATGGGCAGCATTATTTCAGGTAGCTCAATTCGCTCCCGTGCTGCTAAGGCTTCGACCGCTTGACCTGGTTCTGCTATGACCGGTTGGGTAACCATAACCGCACCATCAATAGCAGATGCATGTAACGGTGTCTGGATACCTTCTGTCAGTTGGGTGCCTGCCGTGGGAGGCAAGTACACGGTTGGCTGCATGAGCGTGGTGGGCGCGATACTGACAAGATGTTGCTGCGCGGTAATCGCGGTTGAAAACGACTCCCAGCCGACGCGAGTTCCATCAGCTAGCTGCAGTTGGACGTTAGTGAACTCAACTGAACGTAGTTCAATAGGAAAAGGCAGTTGGATGCTAGGCATCCCATCAGATTCTGGTGAGTCTGGCTCCGCTTCAGTGCTCTCGCCCAAACGTATATCTGCGCCTTCTACATGAAGTTTGTCCAGGCAAAGCTTACCTGACAGCACACAATCTTCAGCCCAGGCCAGCTCAAGGCTGTCGACGTTGATGCGTGTCTCACCAAGCGATAGTTGAAAACCGCGCAATGCAAACTGGTCAAGCAGTGCGCCTTCTTGGTGTTCATACGTAAAGAAGCCCCGTTGCTCGCCTTGAGAAAACAGTTGACCTGTTCCCCAAGGGGAGAGCGCAACGCCGAGCAGCAGAGCGACCAGACCAAATAGCCAGAGTGGCAGCACAATGACTAACCGTACAAGACTCCACAAAAACAACCCAATGCGATGTTTAACTGAGAGCGGTTGACGCTTGATAGATGCCGCTTTTGCAACCTTAGCCAAAATGCTCTCCTAAAATTCCGGTCCGATGGAAAAATGCAGGCGCCAATCGTCTTCATCGTCAAATGGGTGTGCTACATCAAGTCGGATAGGGCCCACAGGGGAAATCCAGCGTACGCCAACCCCTGCGCCCGTCTTTAACTCTTCTGGCCCCCAATTATCGAAGGCATCTCCAGTATCGACAAAAGTTGCTCCCCACCAGTCGCCAGTCACGCGACGCTGGTACTCTAGAGTCGAGGTCAGCATTTGCTGGCCGCCACGTAACAGCCCTTCTTCATTTCGCGGAGATAGGCTTTCGTAGGAGTAACCCCGGACACTTCGGTCACCGCCCGCAAAAAAGCGTAACGAAGGAGGCAGTTTATCGAAATTATCTGTTTCGATAGCGCCGATACTTAGCCTTGCCGAAAAACGATTATCATCGCCAATGGTGCGAATCCATTCTGTGTCACCCGTCATACGCGCGAACTTGGCATCGGATCCCCATATCGTGTCTGAATACTCGAGCGATAATTGTTGCCTATCTCCCCAAAGCGGAAACCGCTGAGGACGCGTTCTTGTACGGGACCACTGAATGCCTGGATAAAACAGCAATACTTCATCTGAGACTCCCCCTTGGGTGAAGTCTTCATAGGTCGTACGGAAGTAAAGTGTTTGTACCCAGCGATTTTCAAACTCCCATCGACGAGCGATTTCCACGGTACCCTCTAACGATTGGGTATCGCCATCATCCAGGTTACGCACGCCATATTGCAGACGATAGCTATCGCGTAACGGATCTTCTAACGGGATATTGTAAGTCCCTGTGAAGCGCTGGTCGGGGGCTGAAACATACAGATCATGATCCAGGCTATGGCCAAAGCGGTTAATCCATGGCTGTTTCCAGCCAAAGCGCATGCGCGGCCCTACGTCAGTTGCAAAGCCAATCCCGACTTCAAATTGATGGCGATCGGCAGGCTCTACACTTACGTCAATAGGCAGACTGGTATCGTCCCGCTGAGTGACACTAAGTGCGCTGACAAGCGCTGCGCTGGACAGCCTAGGACGTTGAGGCTGCGATGCCGTTGCTTCATTCCACCACGGTGAGCTTCCTGTTGGCGGCGATAGGGTCAGCTCCCGCGCTGTCTCTAAGCGTGGTCGTACCGTCACAGAGCTGAACCATTCTGTCTCAGCTAAACGTTGATTATAGCGGGCTATCGATTCCGCTAGATAAGGCTCCCCTGCTTCAAAGGTCTGCATTTGAAGCAAACGCTCAGGTTCGATATGACTACCTGAAATAGTCGTATTGCCAAATTGATAGCGTGGGCCGCTGTCGAAATCCATATAGAGACGAGCGCTTTCAAGGTATGGCCTTATTTCCATTCGGCGGTCAGTAAACCCCCAGTCGAAATAACCACGCTCAAGTGCTAGGCCTGAAAACTGGTTGCGTAGGCGATCCCATGGGGCATGCCGTAGTGTATCGCCTTCCTTCAAGGGAAATGCATCGAGTGCTTCCTGAAACGGAGGGTCATCGCTTGCTTCACCGCTGATATTGACAGAAAGCACGTCGATTTTGACCGGCGAGCCGGGTTCTATGCGAAGTGTGATAGGTGAGCTATCAACATCAACCGTAATGTCAGGCTCGTAGTAGCCGAAAACGCGCATGGCTTCTTGCGCACGCTTACGTATTTCGCCTTCCAAACGGATATCGGTGTACTGATCTTCGTCAATGTTCTGTAAATAGGCATCAATATTGTCCTCTACTTCACTACTGACACCATCGATTGACGCGTTAAGTGCCCATACGGGAGCTGACCACGTTACAAGAAGCGGTAAAACCACCTCACGAGTCGCTTGTTTAACGGTAGGCCATCGCCGTATTCTTTCCATGCAGTTCATCCCTAACCAAATCAGCGACTCGGTGGCTTTATTACCCATTGCTTTATGCTGGTGACAATTGCTAGCGGAGCATCTCCATCTGAGCACTAAATGCCAGCTGGGCTTGCCGCACTTGACGGATATCACTCTCTAAGGTGTTTAATCGTTGCGCCCATTGCTGTTCAAGCGCTTGTAACGCTTCTTGAGTAGCTGAAGTATCAGTGCTGCTTAGCATTTCAAGGGTTGAGTTTACCTCAGTAAAACGCTGATCGACCTCTTCTTGCCATGCAGTAACATTTGTTACCAATTCGCTGTTTTCGTTTTCTAACTTAGCAATATCATCGAGTCGGTTGGTAGTCGCAGATAGGCGCTGCGACAGCATCTCTTCGAGGTAAGTTACCTCTTCTGCTAGATTTTGCCGCCCAGACATGCCCGCTTGCTCAAGTGAGTCAAGTGATGTGCGTATAGCGGCAAGCTGTTGGTCACGCAACGCTGCTTGTTCTTCCAACTGACTAATACGCTCAGCAATGCTGCTTAGGGCATCACCATTCACGAGCTCTTCGTTTGACGTCAAAAGACCGTAGAGTTCCTCACGGGTACGTGTCACCGCAACGGCTAATTGCTCCTGTTCTTGGAACAGCGTTGTCATCTGTGCTTGTACAAAGGCTATCGCATCTTGCGTGTCCGTGTCACCCGAGTCGAGTCTTGCATGAAGATTAGAGACTTCTCCACTTACTCGATGGACCTCTTCTAATAAGCGCTCTCTTTCATACCAAAGGCCCACCGCGGCGGCACCCAGCGAAATGATAATAAGCATCATCAATAACCACAATGGCCACAGTTTGGGCCCCCTGCGATGACGCAAGTGTTGTGCGGTCAAGCTTTGGTCCACATCGGGAACAATGCGAGAAGATGCAGTACTGTTGGGCATGACTTTTCCTCAATGCGTTGTGGGATCTGCTCGACGCCCGATTCCTCTATACCGTAAGCCACAGCTAGCCACGAAGGCTGGGTCATAAATATTTCGTCCATCCAGCACCAACTTAGCGCTCAATAACGAGGCTAAACGATGCCAGTCAGGGTTCCAATAAGTTTTCCACTCAGTCACCAGCATCAGTGCGTCAGCTCCTTCACATGCCAAGTATGGGTCACTGGTGAATGTAGTTAGATCGTTTCGGTCACCGACCGCGTTGAGCAGCGCGGGGGTTGCCGCTGGATCATGAAGATTTACCTTTACGCCTTGCGCCCATAAGGCAGCAAGGAGTGTCAGCACAGGCGCGTGATCGATTCGAGTGGTTCCTGGTTTAAAAGCGGCTCCCCAAATAGCAATCGTTTTGCCGGCTAAATCGCCCTCGAAGAGCGTCCAGAGTTTCCTAAATAACGTCTCTTTTTTCTGTTCATTGATGTCCATTACTTGCTCTAGCAATGCCGAATTACGACCACTGGCTGACTGAACATCAGCTAAGCGCATTAGGTCGCGAGAGAAATTGGGGCCACCAAAGCCACAGCCAGGGTATAAATATTCATAGCCAATTCGGGTATCAGCGCCCATACCTTGGCGTACATGTTCAACGTCAACTCCGAGCGTATCTGCAAGGCCTGCAATCTCGTTCATGTAGCTGATACGTGTTGCCAGCATGCCGTTTATAGCGAGCTTAGTCAGCTCAGCCGCTCTACAAGGCATACGCTGGAACACATCATTGCGGCGATTAAAGGCACGTAAAAGCTCGCGCGCCACCTGTTCACCGGTTGCATCGTCACAACCGAGCAGCCAGCGTGAAGGACGCGTAAAGGAGAGCCAGGCCCGCCCTTCTTCCAGGGTGTCAGGTAAGGCAACGCTACTGTGCTGGGGCCCCATAAGCGCGTGCAACTGCTCTGTTTCGCCTACTGGAAATGTTGAATTATTAATTAATACAGCACCACTATGGTGCTCAAATATAGGGGCTTCAAGCAGTGTCTTGGCCGCTTGGCGCTGATCGGGCGACAGAGCCAACCAGACCACATCAGGAGAGTGAGCCTGCTCTGGCGCTTCAATAATTCTCAGTGTTTCACTGGCTAACGCTTGTTCAATATGCGTCATTAACTCAGGTTCACTGCGCAGCCAGTCCGCCTTTAAAAGCTGTGGCCATGGTGCGCTTTCGTGTAGTAGCCACTCAACTTGATGGCCTACCCAGGCTAATGCTGCGGCGGCGGTAGCGGCACTTAGTTCACTTCCGTGGAGTAACACTCGCATTCATCACGCTCCCTGAGAAAATAAAAGTCGCGAAAATAGGGGGTTAAGATTCATGTCGCGTTCCTTTTCATGCGTTCCTTTCCAGGAGTGGTTAGAATGACATAATACTGAACGACTAGTTGGTTGCCACCTTCATGCCAACTTACCGACAATGGGAGTTAAAACATGCAAGCGATACCTCAGGATAGCACTACTCATCGCAACCACGACAATGTCGACGCAGCGGAAGTTGCGAAATTTGAAGCACTTGCTAGTCGTTGGTGGGACGCAGAGGGGGAATTCAAGCCGCTGCACGCTATCAATCCCTTACGCCTTGACTTTATTGACGCGCGTGCAGGCCTAGCCGGTAAAAAGGTGCTCGATGTCGGCTGTGGCGGTGGGATTTTAAGTGAATCAATGGCTCATCGAGGAGCTAGTGTTACCGGCATTGATCTTGGAGAAGCGCCTCTTAGCGTTGCCCGGCTACATGCGACAGAAAGCGGTGCATCGGTGGATTATCGACTGATAAGCGTTGAAGCGCTTGCAGCAGAGCAGCCAGGGCATTATGACATCGTAACCTGCATGGAAATGCTTGAGCATGTGCCTGACCCTGCATCGGTCATTCGTGCTTGCAGTGAGCTGGTTCGCCCTGGGGGTTATGTTTTCTTCTCGACCCTAAATCGCACCCCCAAATCGTATGCTTTTGCGATTTTAGGCGCTGAGTATGTGCTTAAACTATTGCCGCGCGGCACCCATGATTATGCAAAATTTATCCGCCCTTCTGAGATGGCCGCATGGGCGAGAGCCTCAGATCTTGAGATTAACGAACAAACGGGGCTGACCTATAACCCACTGACTCGTCACTACCGCTTGGTCGCAAACGATGTATCGGTCAATTACATGATGTATTGCCGGAAAGCGAGCCAATAAATGTCAACATCAATACCTGAAGCCATACTGTTTGATTTAGACGGAACTCTTGTTGACACTGCCCCTGATCTTGCTGAAGCAACGAATGCATTGAGACGGCATCATGGGCTGACACCACTGCCCTACGGGAAAATACGAGGCCAGGTTTCTAACGGCGGCAGTGCCTTAGTAACCTTGGCTATTGGTATCGAAAGTGGTTCTACTGAACACGATACGGCGCGGCAGTATTTGTTAGATAATTATGAACAAGCAGTTGCTGTTCACAGTCGGCTATTTGAACCCCTTGACCAATGGCTAGACCGCTGGCACTCAGCATCACGCTCGTGGGGAATCGTAACGAACAAACCAAGACGCTATACCCTTCCGCTGTTAGATGCATTGGCGCTAACGCCAGGGGCTCTTTTATGTGCAGATGATCTAGCGGTCAGAAAACCCGCTCCGGAGCCTCTTTGGGAGGCTGCGCGCAGGCTTAACGTGGCGCCACAAGCGTGTTGGTACGTCGGTGATCATATTCGTGATATGGAGGCGGCAAAAGCGGCGGGAATGACGGCTGTCGCCGTTGGCTACGGGTATATCAGTGAGGAAGACGATTATCAGCAGTGGCCAGCTGACTTATGGTTTGAAACCTGTAAAGACTTAGTCGATGCTCTGGCTGCTTTTCATTGATAGCGTTAATTGAATGAAAATGCCTAGAACATCGACAAGCGGTGCGGTACGTCAGAAAGCTATGGGCAAGATGCATTTATGCACGTGGTGGTTGAGCGTCAAACTTCTGGCCACTAACCCCCGTGCTGTCTGGCCCCATAAGCCATAAGTAAGTGGGCATAATTTCCTCAGGGGTACGCAGCGTCAACGGGTCCTCACCTGGATAAGCAGTTCGGCGCATTTGGGTACGTGTTGCCCCTGGGTTTAACGTATTGATCCGCACAGTAGACTGGTTTTCAAGTTCGTCAGCAAGCACTTCCACAAAACCTTCAGTGGCGAACTTTGAAACCGAATATGCCCCCCAGTAGGCCCGGCCTTTTCGTCCAACGCTTGATGAGGTGAAGACCACAGAAGCATCAGCTGACTGCTGAAGCAGTGGTAGCAACGCTTGGGTCATCCAAATAGGCCCATTGATATTGACCTGCATGACTTGTTCCCACAGCTCTGGATTGTACTGCTCAAAAGGCGTAATTCTGCCTAGCAAGCCAGCGTTATGTAGCAATCCATCTAAACGGCCAAACTCTTTGTCCAGCGTTTCAGCCATATCGTGAAAGTCTTTGAGCGTTGCGCCCTCAAAGTTGAGCGGAAAAATTGCCGGCTGTGGTCCGTCTTCTGCTTCAATTTCATCGTAGACACGCTCAAGCTTGGCTATCGTGCGGCCAAGCAGTATCACAGTTGCCCCATGGCGGGCGTAGGTAAGTGCCGCCGCACGTCCAATTCCATCACCCGCACCGGTTACCAACACGACGCGGTTTTCCAAAAGATTGGACGCAGGTTGATAGTCGATTTTGCAGCTCATGAGGTTTCCTTGATACAAAAATGTAAACAGACGTTATCCTGCAGACTGACGTAAAAAGTCATTGGCAAGCCCTGCCGCGCTACTCTGCGGGTAATCATCACGTACTTGTTCGAGCAGTTCACGACTGCGTTCAGCCTCGCCCTGCCGTGCTTTTACTAATCCTAGCTTATAAAGCGCATCGGGGACTTTACTGCTGCCGCTGTACTGCTCAATAACACGGCTAAATGATTCATCAGCAGCGCTAAGTTCGCCTTCAGCAGCATAAAGTTCTCCCAGCCAGTAATAGCCGTTAGAGGTCAGACTGCTGTCGGGGTGATCAGTGACAAAGGCTTTAAACGCATTGATCGCATCTGCGAATTGACGTGCTTGAACGTGGGCAAACGCTGCTTGGTAATCAGCCTGAGCGTCTTCACTGACGTTCCGAGCAGAAGGTGCGTTGGCAACTTGCTCTGCCGCCTCGGGCTCCACTGCAGGCGTCGATTGCTCAATTTGGCTAGGGCCGCTATTCATCAAACGATCTTCAATATCCAGGTACTGCTGCTGTGATTGCCGACGAAGCTGCTCTAACTGGTGTCGCAGCTCTTCAATTTGACCACGTAGCTGCTGGATCTCTGTCTGATGCTCTTGCACTTGGTTAAAGAGTACCAAGTTACCACCAGATGCTTCCTGGCGTTGAGTTTGCTGATAAAAGCCAGACCCGCTTGATAAGTCTTGAACGAGGGGCTGTTGACCAAAAGCTGTCAAGGGCAATACGGACAGCGGGAGCACAATGGCTCCCGCACCGCACAGCCTCTCAAAATAACGTTTGAGACTGTGATTCATGATGACTCCAATCATTACTTAGTTAGCGTACCTAGCGCCTAATAGCGAGTACTTGATGTTGAGCACCTAGGTACGCCAATGCCATCAGTAGTTAAAGACGACGCGACGGTTTTGAGAGTAGGCACTTTCACCTTGGCCGCTAGCAGCCGGACGCTCTTCACCATAGCTCACGACGCTCATTTGCGAGGGAGACACGCCTTGAATATTTAAGAACCGCTTAACAGCACCGGCACGACGCTCACCAAGGGCCATGTTGTATTCGCGAGTGCCACGCTCGTCGGTGTGGCCATGCAGAACAACTTGGGCGCTGGGATTAGCACGCAAATAGCGAGCATGAGCCATCACGACTGATTCGTAATCGCCCTTGATAGTGTCGCGGTCAAAGTCAAAATAGATAGTACGGACTTCTGGAATGCGTGAATCGGCTTGTTGACCAGCGCCTGCGCCAGAACCTGATGTAGAGCCATACTGGCCACCAGTGCCAACACCTGAGGTGCTAGTCCCTGTGCCGCTGCCATCCTGGCTTCCATAAGAGTCACCATCCTGGGTTCCGCCGGTGCTGGAACAGCCAGCGATTACTACGATAGATAGCGCTACTGCTAATGAGCGAGCCAACGGTTTAAGTTGCATAATCAGACTCCTTGCCTGAAAACAAAAAATGTAAACTTTTCGTCAATCAATTTAAAAAAGGTGACCACGCGGGATCGCGAACATCACCCTGCGCTGCGGGTAATCTAAATGACGAGCGGCCATCCGCTGAAACGGCACTTAACACCCCATTACTACCCTGTTGGGTAGCGAAGATTACCATGGTCCCGTTCGGCGCAACACTAGGAGATTCATCTCTTGTTGTTTCGCTTATTACAACAAGACGTCCCCCATCACGCTCCTGACGCGCAACTTGGTATCCACGGTTGGAGCGGTGAATTAAAAAGATTTGCTCTCCGTCAGGTGAATAGCGCGCGCGAGCATTGTAGTTACCGGTAAATGTAATGCGATTTGCTTCACCGCTACCTAGCAAGTATTCATAAATCTGTGGTCCACCGCTACGGTCAGAGGTAAACAACAAACTACGTCCATCGGGCGCCCAAGTTGGTTCGGTATCAATGCTACTGTTTTGAGTTATACGCTCTACTGAGCGATTACCGATGTCTAGGATATAAATTTCTGGTTGTCCATCTTTGGACAGCGACATAGCGATTTTGCGGCCATCAGGTGACCATGTAGGGGCACCATTAATACCGTCGAAAGAAGTTGCCTGTATCCGTTGCCCAGTTGAAACATCTTGAATATAGATAGCCGGACGCTCTGTTTCAAAGGATACGTATGCCAGCTTCCGGCCATCGGGAGACCATGCAGGTGACATAATCGGTTGGTCGGAGGTAAGCACTTGTTGACTGTTACGTCCATCCGCATCGGCCACATACAGACCAAATTGCATGTTATCGCCCAACCCTTGAGCGGTTACATAAGCAATTTTAGTTGAGAAAGCCCCCCGGATATCGGTAATTTCTTCAAAAATTTGATCGCTCATATAGTGAGCAGCACCACGCAAATCGTTCACATTTGCCGTGACCGTTTCGCCAATCATACGGCGCTGCCCACTGATATCCATTAACTCAAATTGAATCTGATAACCACTATTTGTCTGTTGTGCTCGGCCTACCACCAAATATCGAACATCAAGCGAACGCCAAGTGCCAAACTCAACGTCATCCGCCTGGCTTGGCCTATCAAACATGGCACTGCGTTCTAAGGGCGCAAAAAAACCGCTGCGCTCAAGGTCGTCCTGGATGATTTGAGCCACGTCTTCAGGCATGTTATCGCCGCCTGCAAAGGGAACGATACCAATCGGTAAAGCCTGGTCGCTCCCACGTGTTATTTCGATAGTCAGGTTTGCATTTGCAGTTGCATAACTACTAACGAATAGCAGTACGCAAAACAGCCACACTTTGCTTATGGTTTGCATCAGCGAACATCCCCCGGGGTAAATCGCAGATTAATTTGACGTAAGTTACGCTGCTGCTCTGCGGGCAAATCCCTCAGCTCGCTGAACGGAGCAGCGTGTTCAACAGCCTGCATTGCAGACCGATCAAAGGCACTATCACCGCTGGATGAGGCGATAGTGGTTAAAAGTACCTCTCCTGATGGGCCAAGCCTTACTTGAATCGTAGCACTCATTGCGTCACTGGCACCTGCTGGAATTAACCATGCCTGCTCTACCGCTCGACGCACAATATTAATAAAACCATTCGCTGCTTGCTGCGCCTGCTGTGCGTTAGCAGCAGCTTGGGCTTCCCCCTCTAGCTGACGCTGCATGGCCGCCTCGGCTTCCCGTTGGCGCTGCGCTTCTGCCTCGGCTTC
>NZ_JABUZF010000237.1:0-8574 GCF_014897885.1 Halomonas sp. 3D7M
GGTGAGTCTCGTGAATAAGCCGGGTTTACGCGCGTGGGCTTTCCATCCATCATCCGTATGTAGGCTTCCCACAGTTCTTTTGTTGTCTTGTTATTAACCCAGAAAGGAGTATCAGTCTTTTTCGGCATCATGATCTCGATTGTACTGTGTAATCAATTCAATTGCCTGCGAGGTAGCGGCAAGGTCGGCTTCTATCTGCTCTCGAGCGAAAAGATCTCGAAGGTGAAGGGACTCCAGCTCGTACTGTAAATGCTCCTGAACCTGGCGGAGGGCTGATAGGCGTTTACTATCAATGATGGCGTTAGAGCAGACATTCCCTTCGGCTTTAGTCATACATCCCCGTACCGTAATTGCTTTTTGCCATTCACAGTAATCTGCTTTCGTGCATATACCGAGAGTATTGGCCTTGAGCACCCCCCGAACCTGCCCTTGACGAATCTCCTCAACTGAGAGCAATGGCGTAACGCTTATAATAGCCCGTTTGTGGTCGTCACCGTAGGGGCTAAAGTGACGACAACTTTCCATTATGTCTTCTCTGTCACGATTGTAGGTGTCGACGTAAATTTGGGTAAATTCTTCTGCATCACGTTGATTAGTATCGGTCACCAATGGGTTGTCCTTGTCATTTCTGGCTAGGTGCCAAAAGTTACGGCAGTAGTAATTGCCCATTTGCCAAGTCTGGTGTTTGGCCTGGAAGCTAATGCTATCTTGACTAATTAGACCGCTGGCTGCAGCGTATACTAGGATCGTGCGCCGCAGTTGATGAATGCTTGGCTGCCAGGCTTTGCTCGGGCCGAATTTTTCTCTATTTAAGCTGGGTGTTAACTTTTTGGCCTTGGCCCAGTCGTCTTCAGTGATGGAAGTTTTTGCTGCTGTTGTAAGTATTTTGAAGTCTATCCCCTCTATTGGCGAGCCGTGCTGTAGCTTACCTATGCGCGCCTCAGAAGGACTATGCTCACGGCCGAATGTAATATCGAATACTTGAAACAGGAGATCAGTTATAACTGGGGGATTTGGATGTACACTTTCGTAGGTATCTAGAAGCTTTTCTAATGATTGGATAGCAATTACTAGGCGAGGTGAAACAATCCAGACCGCATTTGAGTTTGTTTGAGTCTTACTTGTACCCGACCTGAGAAGGTAGGAGCGCGTATCGACGACCCATTCGTTTGTAAGGCAGCCTCGTCTAAGCTCTAAAATTTCGCTTCTACGCGCACCACTGCCACTGGCTATTACCCAAATAGCGGCTATGCGAATAACGTAAATGTAGGAACTTACTGGTGATATAGATCTTCCTTGCCATTTTTTAAAATTGTCAGCTAGAGCGGGGTACCTAGACATCAGAAAGCCCCAATGGGCCGGCTTACCTTTGCGGCGACGCTTGAGGGGGGCTGGCCCCCAAATTTCCATGACCTCTTTAAACTCATCGGCCACAGCCAAGTAGCCCTGTAAAATTTCATGGGCAATAGTATCTAGCTCGTTGTGGATGCGAAGCGGTATGACAGGGTGCTGCTTAGGTTCTATAGTTTTAATCGCGTTTAACGCTTTAATCTGACTGTGTTCGAGAAATGTCCAGCCTAAGGTTTTGTTTAGAGCTAGAGCCATCCGCGAAATTGAACGGATGACATCCCTGCGTTGGACTGTGCTCCCCAACTGGCAGAAGTCAATTAGAGCCGCAGGGTGCCGGTGCAAGTCAGTCAGAGCAACTCTATTTTCCCCACAATAAGCTACCAGTGAAGCAAGGATTGAGCAGATTGCTCTTGCGGCATTTGGGGCTAGACTCGTCCCATGCGTGAGTCGCAAGAGTGCTAATTGCTTAGCTGCCTTCACATCGCTAGCGTTGCCTTCTGGCCAAATCACTGATCTTTTGCCAGCAGGCCGCTGGCGGCTATATGGAAAAAACCAGACTGGGTCGTCGAAACGACTAAGCGTTTCACTCTTGAAATTGACCGAGATAACTGGATTTTCGGTGCCTTTGACACTCGATACTGGTAAATCATCAGCCCACTGGAGATGCAAGTAAAGATTAGTTTCCATACAAAGCCTCTCCTAACTGAGCAAGTGCAGTAAAACGAGGATGAGGGTTTTCCGCGATGACTTGCTTTAGAAATAGGATTTTAAGTTTATGCTCGGGATGGAGCTTAATATAGGCGTTGATAATCTCGTCGATAAATCCGCCTAAATTCGCTATTTCCGGGTTGCCATAAGCTCGAAATGATAAACAGTATTGGTAGCTTAAAAGCCTATGAACGTAATCGAAATTGTCCTCGCCACGATAGTTTTGACAGCTCAGGCAGGCTCCCTCCGTACAGGGTGCTACAGGCTGATCATCCAAAGGTTTGTATTTTCCAGGTGCATTGCATTTTCCCGGTGTGAGCGCCGCCTGTAATGGGCTTGAAGCCCAGAATTCCGACCATTCAAGAATGGACTGCTCTAGGTTCCCTTTACCTCCATAGTTCCGGTACACAGTGCTCGGCTTGTTTCCCATCCCTTGGGCGACCCTAATCTGATCTCCATGGTAACGTCGCAATAGCCAAGTAGCCTTTGCTAGTCGTAAGGTTCGTGAGGTATAAACCGTGATTCCAGTTCTGTATAGCCATTTGCGGATGTTTGTTTTATTTTCGTTTGGATCGAGTGGTTTAACATTTATTTCTAGCAATCCTGCTTGAGCTTTTGCGATAAGAGATGAATCACCCTGACAATTAGTAACAATCCTAGGAAATAATGGGCAGTCGTCACTAACAGGCACGAGGAGACACTTGAGTAAAAAATTGGTATGAGCATCGATGTGTTTCGCATAAAGCTTACTTGAGCGAATGGAAACCAATTTGTTAGCACGTGCCTTTAAAGCTATGAGGTTTTCTCGTTCCTCCCGCCAATTTCCTAAATTTAATGATTGAGCAATAGACAGGTTGCATCCCGTAAAAGCGATAAAGCGGTTCATTTCGGCCCAAATTCGAAGTTGAATTAGGGGTAAGTTGGCAATACGCGAGTCGCATTCAGGGGTATCAAGCCTTGCATAAGGCTCTGGTAGCTGATGGTCGTGAAATTTTCCTTTTATCAATAATTTAACTGTTAATGGATCGGTAATATGGGTAAGTAGAGTTTCAGAAGGGAGAGAGCGAATTAATATATGTAGGTTAGCGCAGAATTCGTGAAGTTCAGCTTGGCCGAGCCTTTTAGTGGTTAGTCCAGACTCCAGTAAGCGGGGTAAGGCAAGGTTTAACTTGATTTGATAAGATGATAAACCCAACACACTAGATAATAGATTAACTACAGGTAAAATTTTCTGGTGAGCCGTAGTAGCCTTAATACGGCCTGCTTGCCATCGTCTAACTAGATGCTTTGAATAATTTTTAAGGGACTCAACTGCTGTACTTTTTCTAAGTTTTGCTCTGTTTCATCTGCCCATTTGAACCAACTCAACAACTTTTCCCATAGGGAGGAAAGACTACTTACGCTGTGGGATTTAGAGACTATGTGCGCAGCAAATTGTTCACGCAGCATTCTTACCAGTTCAACGCGTCCAGAGAAGTCAATTGCAATTTGGCTGAGTCGCTTATCACGGACAGTGGCAAATTTTTGAATCGGGATTAGGCTGTCGCATTGAAAGCAAAGTCGCAGAAAATCTGATTGATAAACCCCTCTTTGATCTTCATAGATGAAGAGCCAGTTGTCCATTATTTCACGTGCTATAGTGTTTTGAGGAAATAACTGTAATCGTTCGTGCTCTGTTAGCCCTAGTCCAGTGGCTATCATCTTGACAGTATTTGTGTCATATTTAACCTTGCTTTCATAGCGCGCAAGTAAATAAACAATTGATGACCTTGAAAGTGCGCAGTCTTGTTCATCAACCCATTTTACGAATCGCTTTAAGGCTCCGGCATATCCTGTTTTAGTAATAGGCTTGCAATTCCAAGATTTGATGGCTATAGCTAAAGCACTCAATACGTCAAATCGGCCTTGTTCTAAAGGAGGGAGTTCACTCAGGTCTAACCGCCGAAAAATTCGGAAATCAATGGAAGAAAAACCGTGATAAAGACAAGGCTGCAGATTTACTGAAATTTTCCGACCAGAGGATGCTATATCTTCGAAAGTCCATAGATCAAAATCTTGGTACGTGTGATCCATTAGAATGTCCTCTCGCGAGGGAGGTCAAGAAAATCGCTGTACGCATTAATATCCGACTCCATGATATGGTCGTCTTCAACAAAGTCGATGTAGCCCATGCTTGATTGTGCAGTTGAGTGACCCATTAACCGCATAAGCCTTGGAAGAATCCAATTGGACTTATGTCCCGCCTTCAAAGATGCTATTACAAATGCTGTTCCAAAAGTTGCGCGTGTACAGTGAAAGTAGAAACGCTGTAGTCGTAGACCATTCGATTTAGCGATTAGGCGCAATTTTGTCATATCAGGGCCGAATGAACGAGTTGTAAGTGGCTTTCCAAATTGATTCAGAAAGATTAAATCCTTTAGGTCATTGTCTGCTTTCTTGACGCGAGCTAATCGACGAACAGACATGCAGTATTGAAGGAGTTCGCGAAGTAATGGCTCTGGCATTGAAGGGTGGTATGTCACACCTCCCTTAGTTGCAATACCATATTCAGGCCCAATTGAAATGGCATACCAGCCAGGAATTTCCGATGAAGGAAAATGATTGCGTAGAGCTTTATGAGTTAAATTGATGATACTTCCATTTCTCATTCCAGAAAAAAAACCACACTTCATAAATAGACAGAACTCTAACCTAAAATATTCTTCACAAATAAGAAGAAGTTTATTTCTGTCTGAAATTTTAATGGGAATACATCCCTCTTCGACACCTTTCTGAGCAACAGTGTTTCGTCTGATTGCCAAATCTGATGTGAGAACTCTTAATGATCGCTCAAGCCCAAATCTATTCGTTATACGAACAGTTACCTCCAAGTTTATAAATGGTTCTGATGCCGTGGCATCCAGGATTCTTGTATGTATAGCCCACAAATAGAATGCGCGAATCACAGACATATTATGAGCGCCAGTGGACCTGGCCAGTTCAGAAGCGTTGATGCGCCTCATGACATGACCTCGATACCTGTAGGTAGGTCGCTGACTTTTTTCTTTTGGGATTTCGTTCCACTGTAAGTCTTCGGTTTCTAAAAAGGAGCAATACGATGCAAGTGCAGCAGCATGTTTTTCTACAGTTTTCTGTGAGGCGCCCGTAGCTTCAGCTTCATGAGATTTACGTCGTAAATAAATAGTTGCTGCTACCCACACCGAACCGTCTGTCTGAATAATAGCGGGCATATCAATTATGCCCCCCTGAGGGTCATATTGAACGGCTTCATTTGCTACACCGATTTTTAAGCGTTGTCCGCGATACCATTCGACCTTTGCCATTTAGCAAATGTCCTTCATGTGGCAGGTAGAGAGTCTACACTTAACTGTAGTAGAACCTGCGGTAACAACAACATCACTTTACTGTGCAGTAAATACAGCCATGCTCGCAGCCGCGAAAAGGGTTGAGTGAGCGGTCAAAAGGCAAGTCCGGCGATTGGTTCCAGGAAAGCGCGCTCTTGCTGGGTTCCTCGCGTATCTTCGTTGCAAGCGAAGTAGTGGCCTCTTCATGCCACCAGCCGTCATCCTCTACCACGCTGCAAGTTGGCGAAAAGCGGTTATGCGGGTCGTAGGTCGCACCACGCCCTTTATACACGGTAGCGCTGAAAGGGGAAGAAGCCATTAGTTGCCACCTCTGCACAGACTAGAGTTGCCATATATGGTTATATATACAGTATATGGCGTTTGGCTCTATGTGCAAGGTATGGCTTGGTGAGTTAGCGAAGTCAGTTGAACATGTGATTGGGTGTTTTCACCGCTAGCGTTGAGTTTAAACCTAAGCACAACCTCGGTTAACCGTTCAGCTTCATGCTCTAACTGAGTGGCGGAGGTGCTGGCTTGCTCCACCATGGCGGCATTCTGTTGAGTCGTCTGCTCCATTTCGCCAACAGCACTATTTACTTCGTTGATGCCAACACGTTGCTCCTCGCTAGCGACTGCGATCTCATCCATCAAAGAGGTAACACGCTTAACGGATTCCATAATGGCGATCATTGACTCACTGGCTAAATCCGCTTGTTGAGTGCCTGCTTCTATTTGGCTTACTGACGTTGCAATCAATTGACGTATATCTGCTGCGGCATCAGCGCTGCGGGTTGCCAGCAGGCGAACTTCACTGGCTACCACGGCAAATCCTCGACCATGTTCACCTGCTCGGGCTGCTTCAACTGATGCATTGAGCGCTAAAATATTGGTCTGAAAAGCGATTGAGTCAATTAAGCCAATAATGTCGGTAATCTGTTGCGAGCTATGACGTATCTCATGCATTTTACTAACCACATGAGTCACGACATCACCACCTTGCTGTGCATTATGCGCAGCTTCTTGAGCAACGCGGCTAGCTTGCGCTGCGTTGTCACTGTTGCGTTCCATGGTGGCCGTCATTTCTTCAATACTGGAGGCAGTTTGTGTTAATGACGCGGACTGACGCTCGGTTCGCGAGGCGAGATCTTGGTTGCCTAGCGCAATTCCCCGTGCGCCTGCAAAAACCTCTTCACTGCTATGGCGCACGGTTGCCACCGTTTCCAACAAATCTTTTTGCATGTTGCGTAGCGAGTTGAAGAGAATGCCGATTTCATTTCGGCCATGCACTTCAATTTCTCTAGAAAGATCGCCTTTAGCAATATGTTGAAAGTGCTCGTTGATGCGTTGCATTGGGCGAATTAAGTTGACGCTTACGCCCCAGTAGACAATGGCAGTAATGATTAGCGCGATGATGAATACACTGACAATAGTTGAATTAGCTAAGTTGACCACTGACGAGAAGTTATCCAAACGCTTATTACCTTCGTCTTCTACCGTATGAAAAAAATTAACGGCATCTTGATAAAAAGTGTCATAGGCATCATGGGTACCATTGCGTAGGCGTTGGTAGCCAGCAGTTTCCCCTTGATAAAGTGAGTCAAGTTGAGGAAGTAGCTGATTACTCATCATGCTATTGAAGCTACTCTCTATTTCACGAATGAAGTGCTCATGAGACGGGTTGAATGATAAAGAAAGAAATTCCGCGAACACGTTGTCTGCGCTTTCAAGCAGATTACGCATTTCATCCGCTCGTTGGCGTCTTTCAACGGCAGTAAGAGAAGGGTGCGCCTCTAGCAGCTCTTCGTACAGGCGGCCCATTTGTAAACGTACATTTTGTATCGATGAATTGGTTCTGTTCAGTGTCGATTGTTGATTGACATTGACGTTGGTAAATTGCTCGATGCTTTCCTGACTATGATTGACCGCGTAGAGGCCGGTGCCACTCAGTAGTAGCAGTAATGTCAGAAAAGAGAATAAAACGAGTGACCAGCTCATTCTCATTGTTAGATTGTTTAAGCGGTGCATGTGTCACTCCATTAGTCTCATTATTATGTTCTGCATAGAGAAATAGAACTGCCGGGCTAGCGGCAGTTCTAAAGCGTCGTACATGTTTTAAATGATGATTTTAATAAAGACTTTTAAATGATGATCTTGTAGCTAATTAACACATCATTATTCGGCATGAACGCTACGTTGGCTAAGGTTATTACCTTGGTTATTGGCTTCGTCTTTCGTGTCTTTATCTTCGTTAGCAATTTTTTCTCTTTCCTTAGCCTCATCTGAAAGAGATTTTTTGGGTAGGACGATATTCAGCGTGAAAGCCGTAATGGCGGCCACAACGATGGGGGCGCCACCAATCAAATCTCTTAATACCGCAGGAAACTGCTCGATAGCTGATGGCTCTGCAGCGATACCTAAGCTTAGTGCTAGGGAAAGGCCGACGATGGTCATATTACGTGCAGACATCTCATCTTTAACCAGCAACTGGATGCCAGTCATAGTAATCATGCCAAACACGGTAATTGTTGCACCACCTAAAACGGGGTAAGGAATCGTCGTGATCATTGCGCCGAATTTCGGACTGAGACCCGCCAGAATCATAAAAATACCTGCCAGCGCCAGTACGTATCGGCTAATTACCTTAGTCATGGCTACGATGCCAACATTCTGGCTGAACGTGGACGTGGGCAGGGCACCGAAGAAAGAGCTGACGGTAGTGGTTAAACCATTGCCGAGCAGGCCACCGGTAAGCTCTTTTGTTTTTAGCTCACGGTTCATACCGCCAACGGTTGTGGCAGATAAATCTCCAATAGTTTGTACGGAGTTGATAACACAAATGACGACCATCGAAGCAATAGCCGCTGTGTGAAACTCCATCTCAAACGGCATTAGTTTAGGAACGGCTACCCAGGATGCATTGGCGACGTTGTCGAAACTAACCAAGCCCAGCGATAGGGAGAGCAAATAGCCCACCACAATGCCCACAATAATGGCTGAGAGCTTAATCACCCCTTTACCAAATTGTGCAGCAATTAAAACAGTGAGTAACGTAACGACAGCGACGATCCAATTAATGGGATCACCAAAATTGGCAGCATTAACGTTTCCACTGCCCGCCATATAACGGATAGCGATGTCATATAGCGACAGACCGATCACCAATACCACTGTT
>NZ_JABUZF010000237.1:8595-9354 GCF_014897885.1 Halomonas sp. 3D7M
TCCCTGCCACGACAGGGGGGAACAAATGGCGAATATATTGGATTAAGTAGCCCACCACGACCATGGTCATACCGCCAATCAACTGGGCGCCGAGTATTCCTTCAATCCCGTACTGAGCGCCAACTGCCACAAGCGTCGGTACGTAGGCAAAGCCGACGCCAAAGATAGCAGGTAAGCGTGCACCGAATTTCCACACGCCATACAGATGAAACACGGTGCAGACACCAGATGCCAGCACAGCAATCTGAATAAGCAGAAGCTTTTCTTCAACGCTCGCGCCGACAACCCCTGCAACGATAATAGGCGGTGTTATCACGCCAGCAATCATGGCGAGTAGGTGCTGAAGAGAAAGTGGCAGTACCTTTAGAAATTTAGGTTTTCCATAAAAATCAAAGAGGGAGGTGCTCTTTCCATCTATTCGCGCTCGCTCTTCCGACGAGGATGTGGCGTCACTCATGAGGGACTCTCCTTTGTTGTTGTATTCAATGATTTGAAATTATTGTTCATTTTTAAAGTTAATACTGTACACAAAAAAATCTGCTGAAAATAAATAATTTCGCCCTGTTTATGCTCATCTATTTGGCTAATAGCGCTTCTTGATACGAAAAATAGCGTGCTGATTTCCCAGCTGCGTCTATCATTTTTTTGTTCAAGCATTTGATTTTTAATTTATTTTTAAATATCTCTGCCAGGGGGAGGTTTGTGTCTAGATGCCTGGCCGTCGTCTAGGAAAGAAAACCTGAGCAGCTAAGGTGGCGT
>NZ_JABUZF010000237.1:9441-18804 GCF_014897885.1 Halomonas sp. 3D7M
TTGAAATGTGTCGATTTTTTATATAGAAATGTAGTCATTGGGTTTTGGGCTGTGACGTGTCTCACCCGCTGTTGAGCTGCTTATTGTTAGCAATGCATAGGGAAAAGACATGGTTGTGGCTCTAATTACATTAATAAAATATTGGAGAAACCAATGGGTTACGTGACAACTCATGTTCTAGATACTGCGCAAGGCTGCCCAGGTGAGGGCGTCAAAATTGATCTGTACCGTGTCGTTAACGGTGAACGCAGCTTCCTCAAAACGGTAACCACCAATGATGATGGCCGCTGTGACCATCCCATATTAGATGGCGACGAGCTACAAGAAGGGGAGTACGAGTTGGAGTTTCATGCAGGCGATTACTTCGCCAGTCGGGCTGGCCGAGCTGCGGATAACGAGCCTGCCTTCTTAAACGTGATACCGCTTCGCTTTGGGGTCAATGACGCTACACAGCACTATCACGTGCCATTGCTGCTATCGCCCTATGCCTACTCAACGTATCGCGGCAGCTAAAGAGACTTAATCAATAGTCCCGATAAAAATAGCCCTGATAAAAAACCTAATGCTGCCGACTAACAACAAACAAATGAGGCGAGGAAGCCGACATGCTGTCCTACTTAATTGATTTTTCTAATTTTATGCTTCGCTGGCTACACGTTATTGCCGCGATTGCCTGGATTGGTGAGTCTATCTACTTTGTCATGCTAGATAATGGCTTAAAATCCCCCAAAGATGAAAACTGCCGCAAAAAAGGCGTGTTTGGTGAGATGTGGGCCGTGCATGGTGGCGGCTTCTACCACAATCAGAAATATGCCACCAGTCCGGAAAAGCTGCCTGATGACCTCCACTGGTCCTTCTGGAAAGCTTATACCACTTGGTTATCTGGCTTCGCTTTATTCATCATTTTGTACATGTTTAATCCTGGCTTTTATTTGGTTAATCCCAATAGTAGTTGGGAGTGGGCTGCCAATATGACCGGCTGGCAGGCCAACGTTTTGGCGCTGACCTTCTTGCTGCTGGGGTGGGTGGTCTATAACGAAATGTGTAAGCGCATCAGCCCCAACATGGAGCGCGATGGTCTATTAAGCATTGGTGTTGCGATCATGATGGTGGTAGTGGCGTATCTGAGTACTCACATGTTCTCAGGTCGTGCCGCATTTCTATTGACCGGTGCTGTTATGGCAACGGCGATGTCTGCCAACGTGTTCTTCTGGATCATTCCGGGGCAGCGCCGCATGGTTAAGGCGATGAAAGCTGGCGAAACGCCAAATCCGTTAGACGGCAAACGTGGTAAGCAACGCTCGGTACACAATACGTACTTTACGTTACCCGTTGTCTTATTAATGATCAGTAATCACTACTCCTTTGCCTACTCTCACGCCTATGCATGGGTCATCATGGCATTGCTGATTTTTGCGGGTGCATTAATTCGTCAGTACTTCGTGTTGATGCATGCTGGGAAAATACGGCCTGGTTATCCTGCGGCAGGCGTTGCTTTGATTATGGTGGCGTTTTGGATAGGGATGCCAGCTAACCAACAAGCTAATGCTGGTGCAGAGAGTGGGACAGATATTGCTGACGTGCAGGCGGTTATTGAGCAGCGCTGCGTTGCGTGCCATGCCCAATCGCCAACACAGCCTGGTTTTTCTACTCCTCCTGCAGGCTTTGCCTACGATAACCTTGATCAAATTTTGCATCACAAAGAGAGCATTCAGCAAGTCGTGGCCAGTGGATACATGCCCCTTGGCAACATGACCAATATGACAGATGAAGAGCGCGCGTTGATTGGAGAGTGGTCTGAGTAACTAGCTCGCTCGTTGTGACGTCAGCAGCTAGCACTTTCTAGCGCTCTAGAGGTGATAGCTGCTGTATTAGCTCAGTTCCTTAACGCATGCTCAATGTTGCTTTAAATCATGAATGGCAATTGGCCAGTGGTAGATTTGCGCAGGCGTTGGGGGTTTTACGTTATCTCGATAATACAAATAACGAAGTGAGTTAACCCGCCATGAGTGATAAGGAAAAAAAGCATTTAATTCCCGCGCTTGAACGAGGGCTGACGATTTTAATGGAGCTCAATCGTCATCATCGCGAAATGAGTTTTGCCGAGATCGTCAAACGCGTTGGTTATCCCCAGTCGACGTCTTATCGCGCAGTACAGACCTTGGAGCATATGGGGTTTCTACGCCATCACCCGGTCACTGGATTGTATTCGCTGGGTGTTAACGTGCTAAAGCTGGGCTTTGAATATGTGGCCTCATTGGATGTTGTGCAGGTAGGCCATCCTGTTATTGAGTCGCTATGCGAGCAGACCGGCTGCTCAAGTCATATTGCCGTTCGCGATGGAAGGGATGCCGTTTATGTGGCCCGTGTGGGTGCCACTAATGCCACGATTCGTCGCGTTAGCGTTGGAACACGAATTCCACTGCATTGCACGTCATTAGGGCGACTGCTTCTGACAGATCTCTCAAAAGAGGAATTTGAATCGCTCTATCCTGACGACCAACTACTTAATAAAGAGCTCGGTGCCCCCATCCGGCGTGATGTTCTATGGGACTTAGTTCAGGAAGACCGTCAGCGTGGTTATGTCATTGCAGATTCTTACTATCACTTCGGTATTTCATCGATTGCCTACCCGCTCTACAACCATGATGGGGTAGTGGAGGGCGTCGTTAGTATCATGGTGCCGGTACATGAGTTTGCCGAGGATGAGCGAGCCAAGTTGCAAACGCTGGTGCAAGAAGCCGCGAGAACAATCTCCGATATGCTCGGGCACGATCAAGCCCTTGCGAAACGCGATGGCTAGTTGTTGCAGATGGCAATAGCGCTCTGCACGAGGGGTTAAATCTACACAATGTCTACCAAGGTATGGACTGGATGCAAAAGCACCGGTCCAGTTGGCATGCCTGTTTTTACCAATACCGAGAGCGTTTCGTTAGTCACACTGGCGCTCCCTTGTACGTTTTTATACCCAATATAATCAACATTAAATATTTGATTTTAAATGATTTTATTGATTCATTTTCATTTAGTGGAAATATTTTCCATTAAATATTGACAGTGCGTCGGATGACGCATACTTTGAATATTGTCTCGTATACAAAATTAAATACAAAAATGAATACTAAATGTATTCACTCTTCGAGGAGAAGTTGTGATGGCTAAAATGACAGCTGCAGAAGCCGCCATTCACGTTCTGAAAAAAGAGGGTGTTGATGTTGCCTTTGGTGTGCCAGGTGCTGCGATCAACCCTTTCTACGCTGCGATGCGTAAAGTGGGTGGCGTAGATCACGTGTTAGCACGCCACGTGGAAGGCGCCTCACACATGGCGGAAGGGTATACCCGCACAACCGCTGGCAACATTGGTGTGTGTATCGGTACTTCTGGCCCCGCGGGCACGGATATGATTACGGGCCTGTATTCCGCCAGTGCTGATTCAATTCCGATTCTATGTATCACTGGCCAAGCACCCCGCGCCAAGATGCATAAAGAAGACTTCCAGGCCGTCGACATTCAGGCGATTGCAGGCCCGGTGACCAAATGGTCTGTTACGGTGATGGAACCTGCCCAGGTACCGCGCGCATTCCAGAAAGCCTTCCAGCTTATGCGTTCTAGCCGTCCTGGACCGGTACTGATCGATCTTCCCATTGATGTGCAGATGAGCGAAATCGAGTTTGATCCGGACACCTACGAATCACTTCCGGCTTATAAACCCTCAGCATCCCGTGCCCAAATTGAAAAAGCACTGACGCTGCTCAACGAAGCCGATAAGCCGTTGATCGTGGCTGGTGGTGGCATCATCAATGCCGATGCTGCCGAGCAATTAGTTGAATTTGCTGAGCTAACCGGCGTACCGGTGATCCCGACGCTGATGGGGTGGGGAACGATCCCTGATGACCACCCGTTAATGGCAGGCATGGTGGGGCTGCAAACGTCGCACCGATACGGCAATGCGACCATGTTGGCCTCTGACTTTGTCATGGGGATTGGTAATCGTTGGGCTAACCGACACACCGGCAATGTCGAAACGTATACAAAAGATAGAAAGTTTGTTCATGTTGATATCGAGCCTACGCAAATAGGTCGTATTTTTGGACCTGACTACGGCATCGTTTCTGACGCAAAGCTTGCCCTAGACCTGTTTATCGATGTCGCGCGTGAAATGAAGGCCAACGGACAGCTTAAAAACCGTAGGTCCTGGGCCGAAGAGTGTCAGGAGCGTAAGCGCACGCTACTGCGCAAAACGCACTTCGATAATGTGCCGGTGAAACCCCAGCGTGTTTACGAAGAGATGAACAAGGTTTTTGGCAAAAATGCGCGCTATATCAGCACCATCGGTTTGTCGCAGATTGCCGGCGCTCAGTTCCTGCATGTGTACAAGCCTCGTCACTGGATTAACTGTGGCCAAGCTGGGCCGCTAGGCTGGACAGTGCCTGCGGCACTGGGTGTTTGCCGTGCCGACCCTGATGCCGAAGTGGTTGCGCTGTCTGGCGATTACGACTTCCAGTTCATGGTGGAAGAGCTAGCGGTTGGGGCACAGTTTAACTTGCCGTATATCCACGTGCTGGTGAACAACTCCTATCTCGGTTTGATTCGCCAGGCTCAGCGTGGCTTCGACATGGACTACTGTGTCCAGCTCTCGTTCAAGAACATTAACTACACCGACGAAGAAGCGGCGCTCGCTGAGTACGGCGTAGATCACGTGTCGGTTGCTGAAGGCCTTGGCTGTAAAGCGCTGCGTGTCACTACACCCGATGAGATTGCACCTGCGTTAGAGAAAGCGCGTGAGCTAATGCGCCAATACCGTGTGCCGGTCGTGGTGGAAATTATTCTAGAGCGCGTTACCAATATCTCGATGGGCACTGACCTTGATGGGGTTAATGAGTTCGAAGCGTTAGCTGAAAACCTAACCGATGCACCGAGCTCTATTGCCAGCCTGACGTAACGCACCAAGGTGCTTCCAGGCAAGTCGCTGAAGTCGTTATTAAGACGCTAAAACGTTAGGAGAACACTATGGCTAAGTTTGCCGCGAATCTCAGTATGCTGTTCACTGAAGTCGATTTTCTTGATCGCTTTGAGGCCGCCGCAAAGGCGGGTTTTAAAGGGGTTGAGTACCTTTTTCCCTATGACTATGCGGCAGCTGACATCAAGCAGCGCTTGGATGCGAATGGCCTAACCCAAGTGCTGCACAACTTACCTGCGGGAGATTGGGGGGCAGGCGAGCGAGGCATTGCTTGCCATCCCGACCGGGTAGAAGAGTTTCGTGCCGGTGTGGATAAAGCGATCGACTATGCCACTACGCTTGAGTGCAAGCAGGTGAACTGCCTTGCGGGTATTCAGCCTGAGGGCGTTAGTGATGCTGAAGCTCACCGTACCTTGGTCGAAAACCTTCGCTACGCTGCCGAAAAACTCAAAGCAGCCGGCATTTTGCTGCTTGCAGAGCCTATCAATACCCGTGACATTCCAGGCTTTTTCCTTAATCGCACCGAGCAGGCGTTGGCACTTTTTGACGAAGTCGGCAGCGATAACTTAAAGCTGCAGTATGACATCTACCACATGCAAATCATGGAGGGTGATCTTGCGCCCACTATTGAAAAGCATTTTGCACGTATCGCTCACGTGCAGTTGGCGGACAACCCGGGACGCCATGAGCCAGGAACGGGTGAGATCAATTATCCCTTCTTATTTAGCCACCTGCAGCAGCTTGGCTATGACGGCTGGATCGGCTGCGAGTACAAGCCCAAGACCACGACGGTAGAAGGTTTAGGTTGGTTAGATAAGGCGCGTTAACCCTGTATGACTTAAAACAGGCAAGTGAGTAGATAGTCGTTAGCTCAGGAAATCTAAATCATTTAGAAACAATAGGTTGGTTTCTGAAAGACGCGAATGGAGAACAATTATGAGTAAGATCGGTTTTATTGGTTTAGGCATTATGGGTCGTCCTATGGCGGGGCACCTGCTCGACGCTGGTCACTCGTTGGTGACTGTTAAACGCGGCACTTTGGATGCTGCGCTTGCCGAGAAAGGCATGAGTGAAGTCGCTTCACCCAAAGCGGTGGCTGAAGCGTCTGACGTCATTATCACCATGGTACCCGACACGCCCGATGTCGAAAGCGTGTTATTTGGTGAGGAAGGCGTGATTGAAGGCCTGAAGCCCGGTACCCTGGTGATTGATATGAGCTCTATTGCTCCAATGCAGACCCAGGCATTTGCCAAGCGGATTACCGATGCGGGCGGAGAGTTTGTCGATGCGCCGGTTTCTGGTGGTGAAGGTGGTGCGATTAACGCTGCGCTTACCATTATGGTGGGCGCAACAACGGAAGGGTTTGAGCGAGCCAAGCCATACCTGGACGTTGTTGGGAAGACGATTACCCACATCGGCGGCCACGGTGCAGGTCAGACGTGCAAAGTGGCTAACCAGATTGTGGTAGCACTGACCATTGAAGCGGTGGCAGAAGGGTTGCTGTTCGCCTCTAAAGCAGGTGCTGATGTCGCTAAAGTGCGTGAATCACTGATGGGCGGTTTAGCCCAATCGAAAATCCTCGATGTTCATGGCGAGCGCATGATCAAGCGCACCTTTGAGCCTGGGTTCCGCGTTCGTCTGCACCAGAAAGATCTCAACTTGGCGTTAGAGGGTGCCAGGACGTTAAACCTGTCATTGCCAGGCACCGCCAATGCACAGCAGTTGTTCCAAGCGTGTGTTGCCAACGGGGGCCAGGATTGGGATCACGCAGGTATTGTGCGCGCTTTAGAAAAGCTGGCAGACCATGAGGTTGGCCAATAACGCGCCTTTGTCAGGCAGGCCAGCGTCTGTTGGCCTGCCATTAAGTTCTTTTTACTAAGCTTTCCAAGCTCTTTGTTTACGTTCTTTTCTAAGCTCCTTTTTGAGCCCTTTTCCTGATCCCTGCCCGAGGAGTCTTTTGATGAATTCCCTTGTTCGCTTGGCGCCTTTTACCAGTGAAGAGGCAACCCGCCAGTGGCTGAATCAACTGGCCGAAACGGCCATTGCTGCGGTACATCCCGATAGCTTATTAACTGCCCAGTTGCCTGAAAAACCGCCAGGCCGAACTGTCGTCGTGGGCGCTGGTAAGGCCGCCGCCGCCATGGCGCGTGCATTAGAGTTGGCGTGGGAAAAACGCGCTCGTGAGTCAGGCGAAGAGGTCGACTTAACAGGCGTAGTAGTGACCCGTTATCACCATGGTGCAGCCTGTCGCTATATCGATGTACTTGAAGCCTCTCATCCAATGCCTGATGCGCTGGGTGAGCAAGCCGCTAAGCGGATGCTTGATGAAGTGAAAAACCTGGGTGAAGACGATCAAGTGATCGCACTTATCTCAGGCGGTGGCTCTGCGTTAATGACCCTGCCGGCGGACGGCATTTCGTTAGAAGACAAACAGGCTCTGAATAAGGCGCTGCTTCGCTGCGGTGCACCGATCCGTGAAATCAACACCGTAAGGCGCCATTTGTCTGCAATTAAAGGCGGGCGGTTGGCCACCGCTGCGCACCCCGCGCAAGTGGTGACGCTACTTATTTCGGATGTTCCTGGTGACGTTCCTTCATTAATTGCCTCAGGCCCGACGCTGCCGGATAACACAACGTCGTTAGATGCCTTGGCAATTTTAACCCGCCATGAGATTGAGGTGCCTGAGCATGTGAAGCGCCATTTAATGGCCGATCATCGTGCGCCTCAGACCTGGAACCAAGGATTTGCACGGGATAAATCGACTATCCTAGCCCGTGCGCGGGATGCACTGAAGGCCGCCCAGCTCAGCGCCGAAGAGAGTGGCCTAGAGGTAAGAGTGTTAGGTGATGATCTTGAGGGAGAAGCAAGAGATTTAGGCATTGCCCAGGGGCGTATGGCGTGCAAGTTGCAGGCTGAAATTACTCGTCCGCTGCTGGTACTGTCAGGTGGCGAAACGAGCGTTACCGTGCGTGGTAATGGTCGAGGAGGGCGCAACGTTGAGTACCTGCTGGGGCTTTTTGATACGCTAAAAGGGTGTGATGGCATTTATGCGATTGCGATTGATACCGATGGCATTGATGGCTCTGAAGATAATGCAGGTGCGTTAATTGGGCCTGAATGCTGGCAGCGGGCTAAGGCATTATCGCTTTCTGCCCAGGATTACCTTGCCCGTAACGATGCGTACAGTTTCTTTGACGCTTTAGATGACCTCGTGGTAACGGGGCCAACCCGTACCAATGTTAACGATTTCCGGGCGATTCTTATTCTACCCAACCCGTCGTAAGGCTGTGGTTGTGCCCACATATCGACCCGATTACCCGTTAAGGCATTGTTTTGCGTGGTTCTGAGTGGTTGTCTGAGGGGTAAACATGATAAGTTTCGTCGAGGTTCATTAGAGAGTTAGGCCATGACCCTCGGCTGGCACAAGAAAAGTTTTACCAAAACGAAAGAAGGTCGCGTTAGCGATCAAGACATTGTTGAACACATCCGGTCTGCGGTACTGATGCAGCGACTGGCACCGAATACAAAACTGCCTGAAGTCACCATCGGTGATGTATTTGGAGTCAGCCGTTCAGTGGTGCGTAAAGCGTTAACACGGCTTGATGCTGAACATGTTATCGACCAACGGCCGAACCAGGTTGCCCGCGTCAGAGCGCCTTCGATTGACGAAACGCGAGAGACGTTTTCCGCGCGTAGATTAGTGGAAGGTGAGATTGTCTCACTGTTGGCGGGTAAGCTGGATGTGGCGACTTACAAGGCGTTAGAGAAGCAGGTCGCCCTTGAAAAGCAGGCTTTTGAAAACAGTGACGAACCGTCACGCATCGAACACTCCCTCAATATTCATCATCTCCTTGCTCAGTATGCCCCTAATCGTATCTTGGGCGCGATGCTGACCGATCTCGTCTTGCGAACGTCAATTGTCATCGCTCTCTATAAGCGTCCGGGACTGTCTTCTTGCTACTTGGAAGGCGATCATGCCAACTTGCTTGGGCACTTGGCGAGTGGTGATGCGGAGGCGGCTAAGCAGGCGATATACACGCACCTTAATAGCTTAGAGTCTTTGCTGGTGCTGTCGTCTCAAGAGCCGGAAAACGACGACTTGATGACTATTCTAGGCGGTAAATCTGTTAGGGCGTGATTCGCTAGCACTAGGTTTTCGTTAACCCTGGTTTTCGCTAACCATCGATTTTCGCTAACAATAGGTTTCAATGTTCCAAACTGATGTCTCAAACAAGCGGCGCCCATTGGGCGCCGCTTGTGGCTTACTGTGAGACGGTTACAGCAGTAATCGGCGAATATCCGTCAGCACATCGGCCAGGAAGGCCGTAAAGCGGGCGGCATCGGCACCATTAATTGCCCGGTGATCGTAAGAGAGCGATAGCGGCATCATTAAGCGCGGTTGG
>NZ_JABUZF010000239.1:0-2512 GCF_014897885.1 Halomonas sp. 3D7M
TACCCTGTGAGAAATCCGGGCTAGTGGGGGCAGAATAACGGCAAAGATCATCTTGATCGGGTCAGTTGCGGTAAACGCCATGCAGCCTCCTTTGCTTATACAGTCTGTTTGTTAATAACGAACAGGTTAATAACGTAGGTCTCTATAATGTAGATATCAATAACGGTTTTAGTGCTGATTGCTAATGCTGGCCTTTTAGCAACAGTGCGGTTCAGCGATTGAGCGTAACGTAGTCGCAATGATTAAGTTTGGCGAATCAGTGCGACCTAGGTACGACCTCGTGTTTGGGCTATCGTTCACTTGCTTAGGTAGGCGTATTCAAGAGCTTAGGTTTTCAAGAGCTTAGATTTTCAAGAACTTAGGTTTTCAAAAAATTAGATCTTCAAGAAATTAGGGCTGCGAAAGCCCATCGACTACAGATGAATAAGGAACGCCATGAGTCACTATCTACCGTCATCACTGCTGCTCGCGAGCGTTGTTCTAGCCAGCCCTGTGTGGGCGCAGGCGCCCAGCGGTGAAGATGCGGTACTGCCTACAGTAGAGGTGAGCGCTCCGCGCTTAGCCCGCGAGCTGTATGCCACACCAGCGGCCGTTTCTACCTTGGAGAGCGAAGAAATTGCCCAAGGTCAGCAACGGGTGAGGTTGGATGAAGCGCTTAACCGAGTACCGGGGGTGTTTTTACAAAACCGCGATAACTTCGCCCAAGGGCAACGCATTGCTATTCGCGGCTTTGGCGCGCGTGCTCCATTTGGTGTGCGTGGGATTACCGTTATGGTAGATGGCATTCCATACACACTTCCGGATGGTCAAGCGCAGTTGGATGCCATTGATTTAGACAGTGCCGAGCGTATTGAGGTGATTCGCGGGCCGTCTTCAGTGCTTTACGGTAATGCGGCTGGCGGAGTGATTGATGTGACCACTGCAGATGGGCGTGATAATCCTGGTACACGGCTGCGGATGGGCGCAGGTAGTGATGGCTATCAAAAAGTGGCACTGCAAAATGGCGGTGTACAGGGCGATTGGTCGCACCATATCAGTCTGACGGCGCTTAACGTTGATGGTTATCGTGAACAAAGTTCAACCGAGAAGTATTTGCTGAATGCAAAGTTGCGTCGAGAACTCGGCAGTGGGCGGGCGGTTACTGCGATTATTAATCTGCTGGAGAACCCCCGTTCGGAAGATCCCGGTGCACTTAATGCCCGTGAAGTTGCCGCTGGGCGCGATCAGGCTGCGCCCAATTCGCTAGCGCTAGATGCTGGGCAAAACGTCGATCAGCAGCTGTTGGGTCTGCAATACGAAGACTTAGCGGCAGGGGATGGTGAGCTGTATCTCAAGGGCTTAATTGCTCAGCGTAGCTTTGAACAGCAGCTTCCATTTGTGGGCAGTAGTCGTTTGGGTTATCAGCGGGACTATATGGGCGCAAGCGCTGAATACCATCACGAGGTGGCGTTAGGGAGCCTGCCGCTGAGTTATATCGTTGGGGTGGATGTGGCGCGCCAAGAGGATGAGCGTTTTCGTAATAATGTCGATGCCCAGGGAGTAGTTGGCGAGCAGTTAGCGGATGAAACCCAAACTGCGGCGTCCGCTGGCGTGTTTGCCCAAGGGGATTTAGCGCTCTCGGAACAGGTCACGCTCTCGTTGGGCGCGCGATATGACCGGGTGGCGCTAGACGTCGACGATACGTTTCTTGATGACGGAGATCAAAGCGGGAAGCGTACCTTTAACGAGTGGAGTGGCTCGGCGGGGCTAAGCTATCGCTATCGTCCGCAGCACCAAGCGTATATTAATACCGGCACCGCGTTTGAGACACCCACGTTTTCTGAGTTTGCCAACCCGGCTGGCGGTGGCTTTAACCCTGCTGTTGAGCCGCAAAAAGCATGGAATCGCGAAATAGGGTTGCGTGGCTACATTGAGCCGTTGGCGATGGATTACGATCTCGCACTATTTTCGGTCCGCGTTCGCGATGAGTTGGTGCCGTATGATGAGGGTGGTCGTACCTTCTATCAGAATGCAGGTGACACAAATCGCGATGGCCTAGAGCTGGCGCTGGGCTGGCAGCTTGCCGACCAGTGGCGTCTGGATAGCGCTTTAACCCTCGCGCGTTATGAATTCGATAAGTTTGCAACACCTAGTGAACGCTTTGATGGCAACCGGATTCCTGGATTGCCAGAGCAAACGTGGGTCAATCAATTAACCTGGGAAAACCTTGATCAGCGTTTCGTCACGTTGGAAACCGAATACATCGGTGATTTAGTAGCGGATAACGCTAATGCGACGGAGGTAGATAGCTATTGGCTGCTCAACCTCCGGGTAGGTGATGGTTGGCAGTTAAGTGAAGGTACGCGACTAAGTGCTTATCTTGGTCTGCGCAATCTGCTTGATGAAGAGCACTATGCCAATGTGCGCTTAAACGGCACCTTTGGCCGCTTTTATGAGCCAGCCCCAGGGCGAAGTGTTTATGGCGGCGTGGAGTTGAGTTTTTAATCAGCAGAGGCTCCCTAGCAAAAAAAAC
>NZ_JABUZF010000239.1:2548-10350 GCF_014897885.1 Halomonas sp. 3D7M
TGTTCGTCGCTACGCTAAGTGATGGCTATTCCGGTAAAGCGTAACCAATCACGTAGTCACCCATTTTGGTGCCGAAGGTGCCGTGACCACCGGCGGTAACGACCACATACTGGCGGTCATCTGCGCCGGTGTAAGTCATCGGCGTTGCTTGGCCGCCGGCAGGCAAGCGAGCTTTATACAGCTCTTCGCCAGTGGTGATGTCGTAGCCGCGCAGGTATTGATCCAGTGTGCCGCTTAGGAAGGAAACGCCACCCGCAGTGGTTAGCGGGCCACCCAGCGCAGGGACGCCGACGTTCAGACCAATCGGCAGATCAAAGGGCATGCTGTCGCGGGTGGTGCCATTGTGGTGCTTCCACACAACTTCGTTACTTTGCAGGTCGATTCCTGCCACATCCCCCCAAGAGGGTGCTTGGCAGGGAAGGCCGAGCACTGACAGCAGCGGGCCGAGTTCTACTGCGTAAGGGGCACCCGTGTTGGGCTGCAGGCCTTGCTCGCTAGCTGAGCCTTGGCCATCCTCAACTTCATCACGTGGAATCAGCTTGGAAACAAACGCTAAGTACTTCGCGCCGGTAAACAGTGCTTGGCGTTCTGGGTCTACCGCAACACCACCCCAGTTCATCACCCCAACGTTGCCAGGGTAGATAATGCTGCCTTCCAGCGAAGGCGGTGTGTACTGGCCTTCATAGCGCAGCGAGAGGAATTGGATGCGGCACATCATCTGATCAAAGGGTGATGCGCCCCACATGTCGCGCTCGGTAAGCGGCGGTGGTAGCAAATTCAGTGCTGAGCGAGGTTGGGTTTCTGCCGTCCAGTCGCCTTCAATAGCACCTTGAGGGGCGGGCACTTCTTCAATGGGCACAATCGGCTCGCCGGTCTCACGGTTTAACACATACAAGCTGCCTTGTTTAGTGGGCTGAATGACGGCTGGCTGGGTGCCATCTGCTGTTGCCAAGTCAATCAATACGGGCTGTGCAGGTGTGTCCATGTCCCACAAGTCGTGGTGTACAAACTGGTACACCCAGGCCACTTGGCCGTCGTTCAAATTAAGCGCTACTAGCCCGGCACTAAAGGTCTCATCATTTTCAGAGCGGTTAGCGCCGTACTGGTCTGGCGTAGCGTTACCCATGGGCAGGTAAACGAGGCCAAGCTCTTCATCGGCGCTAATCGGCGCCCACACATTGGGTGAGTTACGCGTGTAAGTCTCGCCCTCTTCTAATGGTGCGGTGTCTTCAGGGTTGCCGCTGTCCCAGTTCCACACTAGTCCGCCAGTATGTACGTCGAAGGCGCGTATAACGCCAGAGGGTTCGTCGGTTGAGCTGTTGTCGGTAACGTGGCCACCCAAAATTACTAAGTCTTCAGTGACAGTCGCAGGCGATGTCGAGTAATAGCCTCCTGGGCTAAACTCGCCAATATTGTTCGTCAGGTCGATCTCACCGTTTTCGCCGAAACTTTCACAGCGCTCCCCGGTATCGGCGTTGAGTGCAATCAGGCGGGCATCGGCGGTGGGTAGGTAAAGCCTGCGTGGGCACATGACATCGGTGGCGCTTAACAGCTCAGACGTGGAGTCTTCTTCTGAGGTGAGCGAGAAGGAGAGGTCGAGTTCAAACTGACTGCCATCGGCATACAGTGTTGGTTTATCGATGGTGGAATCTTCAGTACTGCTGGAATAATTAGCCGCATCATAATACGCCAAGCCGCGGCAGGTCATATGTGCCCAACCGGAAAAGTCGTCTGCGCCCATGGTGCTAATGTTGGGATCAAACGCCCACAGGGTTTCGCCGGTTTCGGGCGACAGTGCCATCGCACGGCTGTGCGATGTACAAATATAAAGGCTATCGTTGACCTTTAACGGCGTGTTTTGGTTGGTGATTTCAGGCGGTGCATTGGGGCCGGGTTCATCACCGGTTTGAATACGCCACACCTCTTCCAGTTCGCCTATATTTTCGGGAGTAATCTGACTAAGCGAGGAGTAGTGCGTCCCTGCATTAGTGCCGCCGTAGGCAGGCCAGTCATCGCCTGCAGCCTGGGCTGGGTTAACCTCTTTATTATTGGCAGACTCCATCGTGCCTGCCACAGTACCTGGATAGGTGAATTGACTAGCAATTGCCACAATAATCGCTGCGACAATGCTTGCCACTAGCGCTAGGCTGCCGCCGCGTGAATGTAGCGGTTTGCGCCACCAGGGAAGCAGTAAAATGATGCCAATTAAACAGACAATGGCAACCCTGGGGACCAGCTGCCACCAGTCTAAGCCAACTTCCCAGAGTGCCCATAGCAGCGTTGCAAAAAGTACCGCTGCATAAAGCCATAAGGCTATGCCTTTGCGCATTGCCAGCAGTACACCGACAACAAAAATACTGACCCCAGCGATTAAGTAGTAAGCGCTACCACCTAAACTAAGCAGCTTAGCGCCGCCAATGGTCAGTGCAACACCAGCTACCGCGAGTAGCAGGCCAAGCAGTAGCGCTGGCCATTTGCCGTGGGCACGCGTGTGTCCATCCATGAGAAAACCCCTATTAACAACGAATTGAAGCCGCTTGGTAAAATTAGAAAAGCGACAGATCTGCAACGTGCCCTAACCCATTGGCAGTGATGATGGGTTAAAACACACATTGATTATGGGTAATTTTAATAATCAATTCACTTTTGGTCTAATAATTTGCTTGCTAAGTAGTGCTGCAAACCAAAAAGCCGCGCCTGTTACCGTGGCGCGGCTTGTTATTGAGGTAGGAAATAGTGAGGTAGCAATGTGGGGTTAACTTGACGTAAGCATGGCTTAGTCAGTGAGCTTCACCAGCATTTTGCCGGTGTTGCCCCCTTCAAAAAGCGCTAAAAAGGCATCCGGTGTGCTTTCAAGACCCTCTTTGACGGTTTCTTTATAGGCTATATTGCCTTTCGCTACCTGAGGAGAGACTTCGTTGAGGAAGTAGCGATAGCTAGACCAGTGATCGGCAACAATAAATCCCTGCATCTTAGCTTTGCGTACCACCAACTGGGAAAGGTTGCTCGGCCCTGGTGCCGGTGCTTCGGCGTTATAGCTGTCAATCATGCCGCATACAGCAATGCGTGCACCGTCATTGAGTTGACTTAGCGCTGCTTCTAAGCAGATACCACCAACGTTCTCAAAATACACGTCAATGCCATTAGGGCTAGCAAGCTTAACAGCGTCGCTGAGTTCCTGTGCACTTCGGCCTTGGTAGCTAACCGGCTCAACGCCCAATGATTCAAGCCATGCAAGCTTGTGGGCAGCCCCAGCAATGCCAACCACGTGGCAACCTTTGGCTTTCGCCAGCTGTACAGCAAGCGAGCCAACAGCACCACTGGCAGCGCTTACCAGTACATTGTCGCTAGGTTTACACTCGGCAATAAGGTTCAAGCCTGTCCATGCCGTCATACCTGGCATGCCCAATACACCTAGATATGCTTGTTCTGGTACGTCACTGTCTGGTAACGCAGTGACACTGTCGCCTGACACCTGCGCGATATCCCGCCAGCCGCCCATGTGGCTGACTTTATCGCCTTCCTTAATGGTTGGGTGGTTAGACGCAATGACCTCGCCAATTGCGCCACCTTCCATCGGCTTGCCCAGCTCAAAAGGGGCGACATAGGTGCGTACCCCTGTCATTCGTCCACGCATATATGGATCAACGGACAGCCAATGGTTGCGAACCCTGACTTCACCTTCGTCAAGATCGGGAAGTTCCTGACTTTCCAGTGAAAATAGTTCGCGTTTAGGTAAGCCGGTGGGGTAATTCGTTAAGGTAAAAAAGCGAGATTGCATGGGTGCCTCCTGCATGTGTGATTTAAACAAATCTCCTTGCAGCATAGAGACCGTTAGCGCGCTTTCAAGTTCGTCGAAGAGTTAATTTGCTGTGCAATAAAAAAGCGGCTCTGGTGAGCCGCTTTCAATTAAGCTTAATCTTCTTCAACGCTGTTTGTTTAAGGGGTATCACACACTTGCGGGTGTGTTATCCGTTAATCGACCAGGGTGATCATGACGGGGGCAACGCCGCGTCGAATCATGCCGAGTTGGCGAGCTGCCCGTTTTGATAGGTCAATAATACGTCCCTTAACAAAGGGGCCGCGGTCATTAATCAGTACCTCAACCTCCTGGCCAGTATCAGGGCGGGTAACTAGCACCTTGGTGCCAAAAGGAAGCGTTGGATGAGCAGCCGTTAGCGCTTGTTGGTCAAAAGGTACGCCACTGGCTGTAGGGGAACCCTGGAAGCGATCGCTGTAAAAGGATGCGATTCCCTCTTGAATTTCTGTGGCAAATGCATGACCAGTGGAAAAGAAGGTGAGTAATGCCGCAGCACAGCTCGTGCGGATGAACCGTTTAGATGCTCCCATTGGAGTGCCTCAGTTTACATTGTGCCGATTCTTTATGTGTCGGAGTATTTACCGATATCTGCTCCGATGGTAACGTGGTCATTTTAATACGGCAAGCTTTACGAAGATCGGTGCAATTGGCTTCTAAATTAAGATTTTTTGCAACTTTCTTCAGTGCCGTTGTGATTCAGCAAGTTAACGAAGTGTGGTCGATGTAACTCGGCGGTGTCATGTGTCTGGTATAAATTTTAGATAAAGGCTCACTTTACTCAGATAGGCATCATATAATTAGCACTCGCTAGGTTTTACATGTTTGCCAATAAACAAGGATGCACCTATGGCTAAGTCTTCTTCTCTAACGCTAATTTTGGTTGCCGCCGGTGGGGTTGCTGTTGGGTTGTTAGCCGCTCAGGCGGCGCCCAGTTTTACATCAACGACAAGCGCCGCAGAACCTACCAGTGCGGAGCAGGGGCAGGTTTCCCAAGCATTAGCAGGGCTCGAAAGTATTACGCTAGGTGAGCAAACTAGGGGAGAGATTACCTCGGCAGCGGAGCTGAACGGTAATGATGGTAGCCGCTATGTGCGCTATGTCATCAATCTGGAAGAGGACTCGTTAGTCGAGTTTTCTCTCAGTGGTGCCTTAAGGGGAGTCGTTGCTCTCTATGACGATGGGCTGCAGCTGCTGGAGAATGCCGAGACCGTTCGTCATCGTATCGAAAAAGATGGTCAATACGTAGTGGCCGTCAGTGGGGCGGATGCAAGCAGCTATGGCCCATTCACCCTTAATAGCCGCACGGTTGAGCTGAGCGATTCTGACACGCTGACCATTGGCGAGCCGATGGATAGTTGGCTAGGTGGCACGTCACGGGAAGTGACGTTAACCGTTGAAGAAGAAGGTATGTATCAAATCGAGATGCGTGCCGATGAGTTTGATGCGTATCTGGAGCTGTCTGGTCCGAACGGCTACAACCGTGAGGATGATGATGGCGCTGGCAACTTGAATGCACGTATTTCAGACTTTCTTGCTCCTGGTGATTACACCGTCACCGCACGTTCTGCCTTCGGCGAAGGGAGTGGTCTTTTTACGTTGAGTGCGGAGCCACGTGAATTGCCTGACGATCTGCGCAATGATGGGAGTGTTGTGCCCAGCGAAACGCTGAATGGTTGGTTTAGCGGCCAGGAGCGAAGCTATCAACTAGAGATCGAAGAAGCGGGTATGTATCAAATTGATATGCGCTCAAGCGATATCGACTCTTATCTTGTGCTGGAAGGGCCAAATGGCTACTTCCGCGAAGATGACGATAGTGCTGGCAATCTGGATGCCAGTATTGCCGACTTTTTAGCACCGGGTAGTTATCAATTAACAGCACGCACGGCGTATGGCTCCGACAGCGGTTTGTTTACGCTTTCAGTAGAGCCGCGTGAATTGCCGGAGGGTGTAGAACTACGTAATGAGGGTGAGTTAACAGCTAATGAAACGCTCACTGGCTGGTATAGTGGTGAGCCGTTGACCTATGAACTCACTTTAGAAGAAAGCTCTTTGGTTAGGCTCAGCATGCGTTCAAGTGACTTTGATACGTATTTAGAGCTAAGTGGCGGCGGTGATTCTTATAGCGATGATGACGGCGGTAGCGGCACTAACTCGCGTTTAGAGCAGGCGCTTTTGCCGGGTACCTACACTGTTGTTGCACGTGGTTTCGCAGTTAGCGGCAGCGGCATGTTTGAGTTGCAAGTCAATACAGAGCCAACAGAAATGCAGCCTGACGCGTAATGTAGCGCACGTTGTATGATGCAACGCCCTTGCTGGAGACAGCAGGGGCGTTTGCTTTTGTATTCCTATTTACGTGGCTTGAAGGTGCCTACGTTATTCACAAGGAGGTTTTATGCTGCGCTATTCATTCGGTTTAACGGTGATTGGTTTATTGTTACTAGGTGGTTGTCAGTCGTCGGATGATGCTTCTGCAGAGTCACTTACGCTTGCTTCCAAAGCGGTTGAAAAAGAGTACATAGCACCTGAGTGTCAGGCTGAACAGTGCTCTACCGTCACCGTGTCTGCGCTCGCGTTTCCGCAATCTGCAGAGCTAACGGAGCAGTTACAAAAACGGCTGTTAACGCTTGCAATGGGCATCACTGAGGAGGATGCATTGCCAGCTGATAGCTGGGAGGCCTATGCACAAAACTTTTTTGAGCTAGCTGAGGAAGATAATCGCACCTCACCTGGAGCAATGACTAGCGAAGCGGTATTAGAAGCTAAGGTTTATGGGCAGCACAACGACTTATTGATACTTGAGCTAAGTAGCTACGTTTATCATGCGGGGCAAGCGCATGGTTTGCCAATGACTGAGTTTATGGTGATAGACGAGCGTCAGCTGCGTGTGGTTGATCCAGACGATATGTTGTTGGAAGGCCAGCAGGGCGCTTTTCAAGCACTGCTTGATCAGGCCCACCAACGCTGGATAGAGGAGATGGGTCATGATGAGCAGTTTGCCCTCAATTGGCCGCTCAGCGAGAGCCGCAACATAGCCCCGTTGGCAACTGCCTGGGAAGTTAAATACAACGTCTATGAAATTGCCCCTTATGCAGCCGGCCAGCCTGTTCTGACGATCCCCCTTGATGCGCTGGAAGGTATCGCAAAGCCTCGCTATTTAGGTCAATAGTGTTTAGCGGCTTGCTTTTAAACAGCCTACGACGACCAATAAGGCGGCCGTTGGTAGCCGCCAGTCAAACACGCTGACGCCTGCCAGTACCAGTAGCAGTGCCGCTAGGATCGGTACGCCATAGGCAAGGCTGCCGACTAGGCTGGCTTGGCCAAAGCGTAGTGCTTTATCCCAGGCCACCATAGCGATGCCGTACGGCCCAAGCCCCAGCGCGATACCCGCCAACAGAGCCTCACCCTGCGGCATGATGAAGGTTCCTTCCACTATCAAGCTGGCGCAGGCTGCAACAGCGCAGGCGATCATTAATAACCGCGGGAGCAATGGTGTTAGCGATACAGGAGCTACTTGCCCGAGCCAGGAGTAGAGCGCCCAGCAACAAGCCGCCAGTAGCGCTAACCCATACCCTGAAGCAGCCCCGCCAAAGCCGCCACTTAAGGCTTGCGGCAGTAACAAAATAGCGGCACCCGAAAAAGCAATTAGCGCACCTGTCACGCTGGCGATATGCAGACGACCAAACCGGCTCCATTGGCTTAATAGTACAAACAGCACTGGCCAGGTGTAGGTGATCAAAGCGGCTTCTGCGGCAGGTGCTAGACGCATGCCAATGTAGTAACTGCTAACAGCACCAACGATCAATAGTGGTAGGCCAAGCCATACGCTAATTTGCCAGCGAGGACGGCAAGCCGCGACGTTAACGCGACGGCTGAGTGGCAATGTTGCCAGTGCACCTGCAAGCAGCGTAAGTGCGGTGAGCTGAAGCGGAGAGGTATCCCGAGCCAACTCTGCTAATAGCGGCGCTATGCTCCATAACATCAC
>NZ_JABUZF010000239.1:10397-10620 GCF_014897885.1 Halomonas sp. 3D7M
CCTGGGGGATATGACGGCCGGGGAATGAACGGGATGCATGGCATCTCTCCTTGCGTTAAACCTGAGACGCGCAGCATACTCAGTAAACACTCATCACAATATCGATCTTTTATGATCATTATTATCAATAATGGTGATGTATGCGTGCACCAACATTTGACTTAACGCTACTTCGTACGCTGGTTACTATTGCCGATACAGGTAGCGTTACGGCAGCGGCAAA
>NZ_JABUZF010000239.1:10645-11196 GCF_014897885.1 Halomonas sp. 3D7M
GCTGGCGTATACCCAGTCAACAGTGAGCATGCAGTTACAGCGTTTAGAGACGCAGCTTGATGTGCGTTTGCATGAGCGAGCTGGGCGACGACTACGTTTCACCCCAGAAGGAGATCGTTTGCTGGTACACGCGCGCCGCCTATTGGCACTCAATGACGACGCGTGGAGCGATATGCAGGCGCGCCAGATAACGGGCGATTTAACGTTGGGTATTCCTGAAGACTATGCGTCGCTATTGCCGTCAGTATTTGCGTACTTTCACCAGCTGTATCCTGCGGTGGGGCTAACCGTAAAGTGTGGCACTAGTGCTCATTTGGTCGAACAGGTCAAAGCAGCAGAGTTGGACTTGGCGCTGGTGACTCGCCAACGAAATTCGCCAGGAGGCGATGTGATTCGTCGTGAGCCACTGATGTGGGCGGTAGGGGTAAATCAGCAGCCTTCGCTAAGTGACCCTATTCCGCTGGCGCTTTACTCTCCCGGCGCTGATGTTTTTCGCGAGGTTGCTGAGCAGGCGTTACAAGGGGCTGGGCGTGATTGGCGCGTTGCGTATA
>NZ_JABUZF010000239.1:11212-17049 GCF_014897885.1 Halomonas sp. 3D7M
CCAGCCAGTCAATGGCGGGTCTTGCCCCTATTGTAACCGCGGGGTTAGCTGTTGTTGTGGTAACGCGTAGTATGTTGACCCCCTCGCTGCGCCCGCTGGATGACAGTAGTGGCCTTCCTGCCTTGCCAATGATTGAGCTAGCGCTTCATCGTGCTCCACACCGTCCTTCTGAGCCTGCGCGGCGTTTAGGAGAATTGATTCGCGAACAGCTAGCGGCACCTAGTGAAGCGTTATAAGGTGTTGCTTTAACATGTTCATTGATAGGAAGCTAAGATGCCTATAGTCACTATCCAGCAATTCCCCCGTGATCTTGCGCAAAAGCGAGAATTGGCAAAGCGTATTACTGATGCGTTCTGCGATGTGTATGGTACCGACCCAGTGAGCGTGCAGGTGTTTTTTCAAGAAGTAACCCAGGAAAATTGGTCCAAAGGCGGCCAAATGGGGGCTGATTGTGATACGGCTCAGTGAGGGGCTCGATAATTTAGGATCCTCTGATTAATGTTATGAGCGTAGGCCAGACAAGGCAAAAATCAACGAAAAAGCGGAGTTTACGAGTTGTAAATGAGCATTTTGAGGCGATTTTTAACGCAGTATGGCCAAGCGCAATAGTTAATCAGAGGTTTCTTAGTTTTTCTAACGCAACCTGACTGAGCTAAGCTAACTACCATGACGCGAATGAGCCAGGAGTTCTGAATGCACGAGCTAGATCACTATATTTATCCTCACCGAGTGTTGCATTGGCTAGTGGCAGTCGCCGTGCTGCTGTCATTGGCAAGTGGTCTGACGCTTGGCTTCCTGGGGTATGAGCGCGCCGTTGATTTGCTTGGGAATGCGCTTACCAACGTGCTCTATACCAGCCATAAAACCTTAGGCGTGACGATACTGTTGCTAATGACGCTGAGGATTATTACGCGGCTAGCTTTTGTTGTGCCCGACCACGAACCGCCGCTCAATGCCTTCGAGCGAATTATCAGTACTAGCGTGCATCACTTGCTTTATGCGGGGCTAGTGGTTATGCCACTGATTGGTTGGACAGCCACTGCTACCGGCGGCTTTCCTGTTGAGTTTTTTCAATGGCATTTGCCGGGGGTATTGGGCAAAAACGAAGCGCTTTCGCAAACGCTGTTTGTTTGGCATGAGCGTTTAGGGTGGGCGTTAGTTGTGCTTATTACGCTGCATATTGCGGGTGCTCTATTTCACTGGCGAATCAAGCGCGATAACGTTATGAAACGTATGAGTTTATTTGACTGATATCGTGTTCTATCCGTCAGGATCACGCTGAACCATAGCCATAGTAACGGGTGGTTTGGCGTGACTTGGCGGCGTACATTTGGCTATCCGCTTCGCGAAGCAGGCTGGCTAACGTGTCGTTATCTGCATAGCTAATACAAATACCGATACTGACGCCGACGCTAACTAACGTGCCATCAGGTAGCTTGATAGGTGAGCGAACGGTCTGTTCGATACGGTTACGCATCTCCTCTAACGCAGTCTGATCAGTTATCCCCTCCAGTAAGAGAATAAACTCGTCGCCGCCAAAGCGCGCGCAATGATCACTCCCACGTGCGACGTGCACGAGACGCTTGGCGATTTGCTGAAGCACGAAATCGCCTACCTCATGGCCATACTGGTCGTTAATTGGTTTGAAGCAGTCAAGGTCACACATGACCAGTGCTAAAGGCGTATGCGTTTTTCTACAGTGTTCAAGAGCCGCTTCTGCGCAGCGTGTCAGCCCGTTGCGGTTAAGCAAGCCGGTGAGCATATCGTGATTGGCTAGCTTCTCTAGTGCCTGAGTACGAGCGGCTACTTTTGCTTCTAGAACAGCTTCCTGTTTTTTGAGCATTGCGACGGTTTCTGCTTGAGCACGCTCTTTTTGCCATTTTAATTTATTAAAACGTGCGGCTAGTGCGAAAGATAGCAGCAACATCTCAATGGCTGAGCCGATTTGTATTCCGTGAAGGGTTAGGAAATTGGCGGGTAGAATACTAAGGTTTCGAAGTGCAAACACGCTAGCCCCAAGTAGAAATATTGACCAGGCGAGCACAAAAATACGGGCGCTAGGCACGCGGCGCCAACTGCAATAAATACCGCACACGAGCATTAATAGTGAGGCAGCAAACCCTGTTATATCCATTAAGCGTAGGGCGGGTTGAAGTGGCAAAAATATCATCGCTACCAGCGCTATATAGCAGTAGCCGCGAAACAGCGTAATGATGTGATGCCAACGTGGGCAGTAGATGGCCGTGTTAAGAAAACTTTGCGTGAATAGGGCGCCCATCGCAGAAGCAAAGGTAAAGCCAATCGCTACCAGGCGCGCGGTGTTATCGCCTAGGAAACTCCAAAACATCAGCGTGCCAAGGCCATTGAACGTCAAACTTGCCAGTGTAAACCCGAAGGCAAATAGCGCGTAGTAGAGAAATACGTGCTCTTTAAGCACAAAAAATAGCAGCAGGTTGTAAATGCTTAATGCTAGCAGCATGCCGAAGTAAGTCGCCAGCCAGAAATTATGCCGGTCATTTTGAGTATAAAACGCCTCTGGCGTCATTAAGCTGTAGCTCAGAAACTTACTGCCCGTGGCTTTTACCTGGGTATAAAGCGTCACGGTTTCTCCGCCGACCAGCATCACCGGAAAAACGGCCTGTCGGTGGGCGATTGATCGCTCGTCAATTGGCACGGCGCTTCCGCTGTACTGAACATCGCTAGCGTGTTCCCTCAGCGTATACAGAGTGACATGGTCTAAAAATGGGTATTCGAATTTAACCATCCAGGTAGTCGGGAGGGACGATGCATTACGAATTTGTGTTTTTAGCCAGACATCGCTTTGTGTATAGCCGAAATGTAGGTTAGAGGCGTGATGGACCGGTTTAAATGAAGGAGATAATGCTAAAACATCGCGTAGGTTTAGCGATTCTAAGGTATTCCAGTAACCGCTTGCTTCATTTAAGTCGTAACGCGCCTGCTCGGGAGAGACGACGATGGTAGCTGCAGCACTTGCTTGTGAATGCCAGCTAATAATAAGCACTAACAAGCCAGCCGGAAGGCGCTTTAACCAACAGTAAGCATCCATAAATATCGCTATTTTGGTTATTTTTGCGTTGGGCTTTATCGCTTCTAGGTCTTAGTGCCTAGGTTCCCTTGCCTGCCTTGGGCGGGTTTTGCTCCTAGGCAAAGTGTAGACCTCTTTCAAAGCGAGTGGCCGACAATGGGTCTAAAGCATGAGACAGTTCAGACTTTTAGTTAGGCGCTGGACTAGTTGTCCACTGTGGCGCCAAAAATGCCAATAAAGTGGCACGGTAAGCGAGTGGCCGGGGGCGATGCTGACAAGATGGCCTTTTTGCAGTTGGTCTAGTGCCTGCAGTTGTGGAACCATTCCGTAGCCAATGCCTGCGGTGGCGAGACGCACAAACCCTTCTGATGAAGGGCACAGGTGGTAGGGGAAATGGCCGTGATAGCCACACTGAGCAAGAAACTGATGCTGAAGCTGGTCATGAGGGCCGAACACAATCACTGGGGCTTGCTGAAAAGCTTCTGGAGAAAGGCCTTCAGGAAAGTAGCGTTGCACGTAGGCAGGTGATGCTAGCGGGAGATAACGCATCTCGCCTACTTTAATACAGCGAGCGCCCGCGATGGGTGTTGGCGTAGAGCAAAGGCAGGCTGCGACATCGCCATCTCGCAGACGGTTAAGCCCAACGTCCTGATCCTCAATAACTAAATCGAGCAATACGCCCTCGGTTTGACAGATATCTGCCACAGCGTTTGCCCACCACGTCACCACGCTGTCAGCGTTGATGGCGATTCTTAGTCGGGTCGTTGCGTTATCTAGCGTAGGTAGCGTCTGCTGTAGGTCGCGTTCTAACAGCTGTACTTGCTGGTAATGGGTGAGTAGCCGCTGACCAGCAGGTGTAGGTGAAAGCTTAGGATGGCGCATTAGCACTGGCTGGCCTAGACGTACTTCCAGTGCTTTTATACGTTGGGAGATGGCTGATTGAGAAAGTCCTAATGTATCGCCTGCTCGTTCAAAACCGCCGCACTCCACCACAGTGGCCAGAGCATGGAGAAGTTTGTAATCCAACATGGCCGTCTTCCCAGGATAAGAAAGTAATGACGTTATGCAAAAGGCGCGTATTTAACAAATAAAAGCGCCATATCTTTATGCAAGTGAGATTGAATGTCATAAGTAAATGAATTACATTAATCTACAGGGAAACGACACTAAACTCTTAATGCCATCGCTTAAAGGACACTGTAATGCCTGTCATCATGCTCCGTCGCCCTCTTGCAGGTATCGTTGCGCTTAGCGCGCTGATGCCTTTGGCCGTTTCCGCTGACGATGCTGTTAGCGCCGGCGCTGTGGTTCATCACTATGCCGACTTGGCGCATGCTAATTACGCCGATGCGCTCAATGCCGCCGAGGTGTTGAACGAGCGTATCGACGAATTGCTGGCCAACCCTACTGTTGAGGCTCTTAACGCAACTAAGCAAGCTTGGTTGCAAGCACGGGTATCGTATCAGCAAAGCGAAGTATTTCGTTTTGGCAATGTGGTGGTGGATGACTGGGAAGGGCAGCTGAACGCCTGGCCTCTGGATGAAGGCATGATTGATTATGTCGAAAGCGATGGCTATCAGCATGAGCTGGGTAATGAAGGGGCCACTGCTAATATCATTGCCAACGAACGTATCACGATAGGGGGGGAAGTCCTGGATGTCAGTGATATTACGTCAGAGCTCTTAGCCGACCTTAACGAAGTGGGGGGCTCAGAAGCCAACGTCGCCAGCGGCTACCACGCCATCGAATTTCTGCTCTGGGGGCAGGACCTTAATGGCTTCGAAGCAGGCAGTGGTGAGCGTCCGGTGAGTGACTTCCAAGCCGGCGATGACTGCACCCATGGTAACTGCGATCGCCGCCGGACGTACCTGGATGCAGTGTCGGACCTGCTAGTCAGTGATCTTGAGTGGATGGTTGCCCAGTGGTCGCCTGAAGTTGAAGGCAACTATCGTCAGGAACTGCTGGCTGAAAGTGATCAGGAAGGCCTGCGCCGTATGCTATTTGGTATGGGGTCGCTATCGTTGGGTGAACTAGCGGGAGAGCGCTTGAAAGTCGCGCTTGAAGCCAACTCTTTTGAGGATGAGCACGACTGCTTCAGCGATAATACCCACAACTCTCACTACTACAACGGCCAGGGGATTCAGAATATCTACACCGGCAGCTATCAGCGCCTTGATGGCAGTGTGGTAGAGGGGCCTTCGCTGCAAGACTTACTGTCTCAGACAGATAGCGAGCTAGCCGATACCCTTGGTGAGCAGCTTGAAGCCACCATGGCGCGGCTTGATGCTATCAAGCAAGCGGCTGAAGCGGAAAGCTCGCCGATGGCATTCGATATGATGATTGCGCCGGGTAATGAGCAGGGCAGTGAATTGATCAACGAGGCGATTCTCACTCTGGTGGCGCAAACGGCATCCCTTGAAGAAGCCGCCGGTGAGTTGGGGGTTACCTCTTTGCAGCCGGATGATGCAGGCCATCGTTTCTAAATCATTCGTTTGATTTTATGAGCCGTCTGGCAGCTTGGCTGTCGGACGGCTTTTGTCGTTTGTCTCAAGGTATATTTATGTGCCACCTCTCTCGCTTTTTTGCCTTCAGGCGACTCGCTCAATGCTGCCTTTTCTTAGCACTGTTGGCGGCCTCTTTGTTTGTGGTCTCTTTACAGGCGGCTGAATCTCCCGCCATTCAATCGTCGCCGATGAGCGGTGGCGATGGGGCAGTGGAGCAATTTGATCACAACGCTTATTCATTACCGCTACGTAACATGTCGATGACCAAGCGGCTTGATTTCAGCGTC
>NZ_JABUZF010000239.1:17133-22237 GCF_014897885.1 Halomonas sp. 3D7M
GCCTGGGCCCGTTGTTTAATACCAATAGTTGTCAAGGTTGCCATCTCAAGGATGGGCGAGGCCACCCACCGATGGGAGATGAAACCCCCATCGCGTTGTTTCTGCGTCTTTCGCTGCCTTCCAATCAGTCGGAGCCGGAAATTTTGGAGCAACGGGGCGCGCTCCCGGTACCCAACTACGGTTTGCAGCTACAAACCTCTGCGATTCCTGGCGTGCAGCCGGAGGGCAAACTGATCATTGAGTACCGTCCGCGGGAAGTGGGCTTTGCCGACGGCCATAGCGTTACCTTGCAGGAGCCGCTTTACTCAATTGCCGAACCTGCCTACGGTGAGTTACCGAACACGTTGCTGACGTCGCCGCGGTTGGCGCCACCAATGATTGGCCTGGGCCTGCTGGAGGCGATTCCTGAAGCAGACCTGATGGCGGCTGCCGACCCCAACGATGCCGATGGCGATGGCATTTCCGGGCGCTATAACCAAGTCTGGGATGTGCGCAGTGGCACCACGGTGATGGGGCGTTTTGGTTGGAAAGCGGGTGAGCCCAGCATTGAGCAGCAGAGCATGCACGCCTTCGCCGGCGATATGGGGCTAACGTCTCGCTTAGTGCCGCAAACGGATTGTATGGAGAGTCAGGGGTGCGATGCCTTTCCTGATGGTGGAACGCCTGAAGTCAGCGATGAAATTGCAGACTTCATCACCTTCTATGCCTCTAGCCTGGCGGTGCCGATGCGCCGCAACATGGATGATCCTGAGGTGATACAGGGGGCCGAGACATTTAACGCACTGGGCTGCGCAAGCTGCCATACCCCCCGCCATCGTACCGCCTCGGATGCTCCCCGAGCGGCGTTGGCGAATCAAGAAATATGGCCTTATAGCGATCTACTGCTCCACGATATGGGCGAAGCCTTGGCCGATCATCGTAGTGAGTTTCAAGCGGATGGGCGCGAATGGCGCACCCCTCCGTTGTGGGGTATTGGCCTGACACAAACGGTGAATCCTCGGGCTGGCTTTCTCCACGATGGCCGTGCCCGTACGCTCGAAGAGGCGATTCTCTGGCATGGTGGCGAAGCAGAGGCGGCCACCCAAGCCTATCGACATCTACCCGCTGACCAGCGCGCGGAACTTATTCGCTTTCTTGAATCTTTATGAGCTTTACAACGCTTCTGTTACGGCTGTCGGCTATTGGTAAGGAGTTAATGTGATTTCTTCTCTTCGTCGTTTGGGGGTAGCCGTTGCGTTTTTAGCGGCTCCCTTTTCTGCACTGGGTTCCGCTGATACGGACACCAATACACCACGTGATATCTGGCATGGCGCGATAGCGCAGCAGTATGCCGAACTCAGTCATGCCTCTGAGCGCCTGGAGGCTAGTGCAACGCGCTTTTGCCAAGCGCCCGATGAATCGCTCAAGCAGCGGCTTGAAAGCGACTGGCTGGGGGCTTATCAAGCTTGGCAGGCGGTGCGCTTTGTCCAGTTTGGGCCCATTGAGCAGAATAGCCGTGGCTGGCAACTTCAGTTCTGGCCAGACCGCAAAAACCTTGTAGGTAGCAAGGTAGAAGGATGGTTGAGAGCGGACACCACGCCAACGGCCGAAGATATTGCTAGCGATAGCGTCGCGATTCAGGGATTTCCGGCTATTGAGTACTTGCTATATGACGATGCTATGAGTGACCGGCCACTTGGTGAACCGGCTATGTGCGGCTTGTTGCAGGCTATCTCTACTCATCTCGTAGACACGAGTAGCGCACTGGAGCGCGACTGGCAGGCCTTTGGTATGCACTATCGTGATACCCCGCGTTACACCGAAACCACACTGGCTAACGCCATTCAAGCAATCGAAACCCTAGAGCAGAAACGTCTTGGTGAGCCAATGGGGCTACAAGGGACGCCTGCTAATCGCTATTTAGCGGAAGCTTGGCGTAGCGGTAACTCCATTCGTTTGGTGGAAAGTACGCTTGAAGGGCTGCGCACAGGGTTTCTTCCAGGGCTCTCGACGTTGCTGCGCGAAGCCGATGCAGTGCCACTCGCCGAGACATTTCGTGATCAATTGGACAAGACGTTAGCCAAGGCGAGTGATCTGCCTTCGGGGCTGACAACGTCACTGGACGATCAAGCCTTTCGTGACCTGCAGTCGCTTTATCTCAATATTGGTCAGTTGAACTATCTGCTGGGAACCGAAATTGCGGCCGAGCTTGGCCTCGTGCGTGGCTTTAATTCTAGCGATGGAGATTGAGCGATGCAGCGACGGCAGGTGCTGAAAGCTGGGCTAGGAAGCGTCTTAATGGCATTAACACCACTGAGCTGGGCGGTGCCGGGGCGCGAAAATGCTGACTGGCTGTTTAGCGCGGTTGATGATCTTGATGGAAAGCACTACATCGCTGGAGTGGCACTGGATGGTAAAAGCCGCTTTATGATTGAAGTGCCCGAGCGCTGTCACGGGGGCTGTCTACGTCCTAGCTCCCACCAGGCAGTACTTTTTGCCCGCCGCCCCGGCACTCGAATGCATGTGATCGATGGGGCTAATCGGCGCTTAGCTCACACCATTTCAGCGGGAGAAGGTTACCATTTCTATGGACATGGGGTTTTCGACCTGAACGGGCGCTATCTGTATGTCACCGCCAATCGTTTGGCGGACAGCGCCGGGCTGGTGCGCGTTTACGATGCTGCCAACGACTACGCTCATGTGCGCGATATGTCGCTGGATGGTATCGGGCCCCATGAGCTTCGGCTGATGCCGGATGGTGATACTCTGGTGATTGGTTTGGGGGGAATCCAGACTCACCCTGACTACGGTCGGGTTAAGCTCAATCTGGACACTATGGCCCCGGCGCTGATGCTTATGAATCGCCACAGCGGCGAAGTAGTAGCCCGCCATGCTCCTTCGCACCACCAGCTTAGCTGCCGTCATCTAGACGTGGCAGCGGACGGCACGGTGATCGCCGGATACCAATTTGAAGGCCCTGAGTGGGAGTCCTATCCGCTGATTTGTCGTCTGGATGCTGCCGGAGGCTTCTCTGAGCTGGCGCTGCCCGATGAGGTCACCACCAGCCTTCGGCACTACACCGCTAGCGTCGCGTTTAGCCGTGTTTCAGCAACTGTTCTGGTGACCGCTCCTCGCGGCAATCGGGTGCTGCTGCTAGATGCTGAACAGGGCCGCTTGAACGCTAACCTGGAGCTACCCGACGCTGCCGGTGCCCGCTGTGATGGGAGCGGCGGCTTTCTGGTCTCCTCCGGCCAGGGCGGACTCTACCGTGTAACCCCTGACACGGCAGTGCCCGAGTTGCTCGCCAGCCAGGAATTCCGCTGGGATAACCATTTGACCTGACAGATACCTAACGTTGGCCTAAATAGCGAAAAGCATTTATCCCTAGAGTCGAAAGCGCGAAAAAGCCAGCGGCCAAGGTAACAATTGTCGGCCCCGTGGGGGTATCAAAATAGTAAGCGGCCCTGAGCCCCAACGTAACCGCCAATGTCGCAATACACATAGCTACTAGTGCCATAATTTCAGGCGTTCTGGAGAAAGGCCTTGCCGTTGCAGCAGGAATAATCAGTAAGGCTGCAATTAGCAATGCACCGACCACCTTGAGTGCCACAGCCACGACCATGGCAAGAGAGAGCGTTAAGACCAATTGCTCGCGGCGGGGCTGAATGCCATTGGCGTAGGCAAGTTCATCGCTCAGTGTGGCAGTCAGAAGTGCCGACCAACGCCAGAAGAGTAACGCCAATATCAGTAATGCGCCGCCACCGATGATCCACAGGTCATCCTGGCCAACGGCCAGGATATCGCCGAATAAATATGCCGTCAGGTCAATCCGGACTCCCGAAATAAATGAAACGGCGACCAGGCCGATCGCCAAGGCTGAGTGAGCCATGACACCGAGTAGCGTATCCATGGCATAACCGCGCCCGCTGAGTAGCGTTACGCAAGCGGCCATGGTGAGGGCAACGGTTAATACGCCTGCAAAAATAGAGAGGTTAAACATTAAAGCCAGTGCAACACCAAGGATGGCGGCGTGAGATGTCGCATCGCCGAAGTAAGCCATACGTCGCCAAACCACAAAGCAGCCAAGCGGTGCCGCGGCAAGGGCAACGAATATGCCGGCCAGAGTAGCGCGCCACATGAAGTCATCCAACATGGGCTGCCTCCTCATGGTGATGACGATAAAAAGCCAGCATTTGTGCTGTCTGTTCACCGAATAACGCTTGATAGTCTGGGGAAGACGCAACACGTTCTGGTTTGCCCTCGCAACAGATGTGGCCGTTTAAGCACAGCACATGGTCGGCGGTGCGCATGACGACATGAAGGTCATGGCTGACCATCAATACGGCACAGCGGTAGTGCTGACGAACCTCTTCAATTTTTTTATAAAAGTCCGCGATGCCACGATAGTCCAACCCTTGTGTTGCCTCGTCGAGAATTAAGATGTCTGGTTTTGTGATAAGCGCGCGGGCCAGCAGTACCCGTTGGAGTTGGCCGCCTGATAAGTGGCTCATGGCGGAATTTTCCAATGCCTCGACCCCAGCGTTTGCTAATGTTTGCTGCACATCGCGGCGGGCATGGCGGTGAGGAAGGTTAAGGAAGCGTGAGACCGTCATCGGTAGCGTTGGGTCTAAATGGAGTCGCTGGGGCACATAACCGATAGACAAATTCTCATCGATGGCGACGTAACCTGATGTTGGCTTAATGGCCCCAACTAATGTTTTAACTAACGTTGATTTTCCTGAGCCATTTGGGCCAATCAGCGTGACAATCTCTTCACGGTGCAATGTCAGATTAATATCTCTCAAAATATGCTGGCCACTGATCAGAACATTGATTTGTTTGGCGCGCAGGAGAGGGGCATTACCGGGTGTGAATTGAGACATCAGCTTGCAGCCTCTCGGTTAATTGCTATTCTGATTCAATTTGTTATGTTATATCATATTGAAAAAATAAGGGCTAATGCTTCTGCGGCTATAAGCGCTTTCTAGATAGGTCGTATGAGAGTGGGGGAATTATGGTTTTGATAATTTGGAGAAAAACATGAAGTACAGAATTTCACGTTACACCCTGCCGCTATTAGCGAGCTTTCCCTTGTCAGCCCTAGCAGATGTTCCCCGTGTGGCGG
>NZ_JABUZF010000239.1:22354-22531 GCF_014897885.1 Halomonas sp. 3D7M
CTACTCGCTGAGGCCTTCGGAAGCCAAAGTGTTAAATGATGCTGATGTGGTCGTATGGGTAAGTAATGATCTAACGCCTTGGTTATCGGCTCCGATCGCCAATTTGGCAAACGACGCCGAGCATCTGGAACTAATGGGCGTACCCGGCATTAATACGTTTGCATATCGTGAAGGCGC
>NZ_JABUZF010000241.1:0-7173 GCF_014897885.1 Halomonas sp. 3D7M
GGGTTTTCATGCATTTTCCCTGGGGAGTGTGGCAGGTTTGTTATCTGGCTACTTAAAAGACGAATTTGTTACATCAGCAACGAAGGAGGTGGCGAGTGCAGGGTTTGAAAGATACGCAATAGCTCGAGGTGTACCTGCCCCATTGGCTGCAAGAATTACTGCGGCGTTGGATTTGGCGGGAGTATGGGGCGAGGTGTCGGACAATGCGACTAACATTATCGATTGATATAAGTGTCTTTAAACTGGGGAAAGGCTTATGAGCTCAAAGGACGCATGGTTAGAGGGGATAAAAAAATATCGCGTCTATATACTTTGGTTTATGGTTTTCCTTTCTTTTTTAAACGCTGCTTTACGTTTTTGGGGAGAGTGGGAGTATTTTGTTGGTGTATTGGTTGGGCAGCTTTTTTTTGGGCAGGCGGCACAATCCTATTTTTACGATAAATATATTTCGTTTGCTGGCGGTGGGGTGAGAGTGGAGGATGGGAGTGTGCCAAGACTGATAGCGTTTGTTTTGGCGCTGATTGGTTATTTTACGTTATTCCTGTTTAATGGATATCCATGGGGTTAGGTTGCCAACGACGCGATTTGCACCGACTTCGCCAACTACGATGCACACTAAGCACCGGCGATGCAGACACCGGCATTGCACCGATCTTTGATGCAGAAAGCGTCAGAAAAGACGTGCAGGCTCAAGCAGCCATTACCCAGGAATTTGGGTCGCGGGCGAGCCAGTTAGTGGGCGACACCGCCCAAGCCAAGCTCGAAGAAGCGCAAAGCAAGCGCCTGCAAGCCCAACAGGCTCAGGCCGCGGGCGACAGCGAACGCGCCAACCAACTCAACGCCCAGGCCGATCAGCTACAAAGCGACTGGGGTGAAAATGGCACTAAACGCCTCGCCGCCCACACCGCCATCGGCGCACTGACCGGCGGAACGCAAGGCGCTACGGGCGCCGCCGTGGGTACCCTCAGCGCCCCGGCCATCGCGAGTGCCCTGAAAAACGCTGGCCTCGACGACACCCTCACCGACGGCCTCACGGCACTGGCCAGCACCGCTGCCGGTGCAGCCACCGGCGGCACCGAAGGTGGCGCGGCGGCGTTTAATGAGGTGGTGAATAATTATCTGACCAACCGTGCCATTAACCAGGAGCTGGAGCGATTAACTTCCGAGGACTCGGCACTGGATCCAGAACTAAAACGCCAACTGGTTGAGCATCAGCTATTGAATGGCCTGCAGGAAAACGCGCCGCTGGATGACTGCCGCGTGGTTGGCAGTGACTGCAGCCCACAGCTGGATGAGATAACGGCAACGTTCGAGCTGTTGCAAGATCCCAATACACGGGAGCAGCTTGGCGGTGATCTCACCGATGCCCTCATCGAGCGTCAATTGAATGATCTAGTCGCCACCCTAGAAAGTGTTGACTGGTCACAAGACCCGGACACCATCGCCCGCGCTGAATGGATAGGCCAGCGTGTGCGCAACATTATTGATATATGTGCTGTGTTTCCAACAGGGGCAGCCTGCCGAGGGGTGTCTCTGGGAATGACTGGCTCGGATGTGACTGAGAAGGTATTAGATGGAGATGGTAGTGGAGCGTTGATACAAGCTACAGCAGCAGCTGCTAACCCGGTTGTTGGAAAGGCAGTCTCAGGAAGTGCCGAAAAAACTGGCGTGTACTCCGAGGAGTTCCTTGAATGGATGAGGAATATTTATGGAGCTGGCACCGAGAAAATCATTCAGTGGATATATGACGAAACGCAGTCCGCGCCTGATACAGACGACGAGTAATACCGCGATGGTAAAACGAGTTAGTCAACACCGGGGTGGGCACAAACAATGACAGAAAAACAGTTTCAGATATTTTGCAAGGTGATTTACCGGGTAACAGTGATGACGTTAATGCTGCAAATTGTGGCGTGTGGCATGATGTTCTGGATGTTTTGGCGGGGCATGCCGGAGTACCAAGATGTGTTGATGGGGTTGGCAGGCTCCATAATTTGGTCATTAATGCTCTTGAGTTCAAAAAAAACGCTCTTTAAACGTAAAGAAGTTAAAATGGGCACTTTGGGCGATTCAGGCATTATGCACTCACTGGGTGCGAATATCTTTTGGTGGTGTGGCTACCACTTTTTTGAACTGTTTTTTGTGCTATATGCAATCTGGCTTTATATAAAGGCGGTGTGGCTTTGAGTTCTACCTTTGACCGCCCACTGCCGTTCAACACTGTGGCCAGCATTGGAGGTGGCACATTGTTTGGTCACGCCATGAAATAACACCCTCAACCGACGCAGCAACACGGACGTTGCTGCATTGATTTGCAGGGAAGGCATGGCGTGTCTTGCCTGGCGGTAGCGTGGCGATAAAAGGGCTCAGCCTACTGGAATGCGCTGCTGGCAGGGAAGGCACGGAATGTCTTGCCTGGCGGTAGCGTGGTGATAAAAGGGCTCAGCCTACTGGAAAGCGCTGCTGATCATCGCCCGCCATGGTATTCTGCCACTATAGAATTAACAGGGACGCGTTATGGCCATCCACCACCACGATACCGGCTACAAGGAACTGTTCAGCCACCCTGAGTTCGTTGAGCAACTGATTGAAGGGTTTGCGCCTGCCGAGATTGCCGGATTAATGAACTTCACCACCCCGTCATTCCCGAGTGGGGTAATCGGGAATCCATCTTGAACTTGACCTTTCTAGCGACGGCTCCTGCCTAAGGTGAAATCCAACCCCAAGGTCAAAATGGATTCCCGCTAAGGGCATGCGGGAATGACGGTGGCAGGGGGCGGGCATGGTGGCTATGAATGTATTAGGCATATTCCAGTCATCGGTTGACCGCAGCATGCCGATTCGGCTGATGCACTACGTCGCCTGCTTTTACAGTGAACTACTCAAACAGAAGGTCATTACGCCCAGCCAGGGCCTGCCACCGGTATTTCTGGTGGTGCTGTACAATGGCTCAAAACCCTGGACAGCCCCACTGGATATTTACGCCATGGTGCAGCCGGAACCGCCGGCTTTCCTGCAGGTCTATCAACCGCGTCTACGCTATTTTCTGATCGATGAAGGGCGCTATACTAATGAAGAATTGGGTTTACGCCAGACACCGCTCAGCGGTGTGTTCGGGGTAGAAAACGCCGGAGAAAGCTGGGAAGCCCTGCAGAACGCTGTGGATCGGGTCGTCGCCATTATTCAGACTGACCCCAACAAAGAGCGTATCGACCGGATTATCACCCGCTGGCTCAAGCGGCATTTGTACCGGCTAGGCACAGAGGTCAATCTGGACCGGCTCGACAGCTTGATGGAGGACAAAGACATGTTGGCAGAGAATTTAGAAAACCTGGTCAAGAAAGAACGCCTGGAAGGGCGGCAGGAAGGTGAGCAGTCTGGTATTGAGAAAGGACGTTTGGCTGAAGCGCGCGAGGTGGTACGCACCCAACTCACGTTCAAGTTTGGTGAGGTGCCTGACTGGGTAGAAGCACAGCTTGTGCAAGCCGACCATGACCAGTTGAAAGGCTGGATGCGCGACGTGCTGTTCGCCAATCGCCTGGATGATATGTTCAAGCGCTAGCTTTCCAAGCGCTCGGTTAAGGAGACGGCCGCGCCAAGGGCCACGGCAATGGTGACAGTACCTTCTTCAACAACACCCAGCTCAGCGCAGGCAACCAAGTCATCCTCACCAGCGGTGGCGACACCACCCTCAAAGGCGCGGTGGTCAGCGCCCCGCAAATCACCACCAACATCGGCGGCGACCTGACCATTGAAAGCCTGCAGGACACCGCCGTCCACAACGAACGCCACTCAAGCAGTGGCTTCGGTGCCAGCATCCCGCTAACCGGCGGCACACCCTCGCTCAACCTTGACCTTAGCCGCACGAAAATCAATAGCGACTTCCAAAGCGTCAATGAGCAAAGCGGCCTGCGCGCTGGCGACGGCGGCTTCCAGGTCAATGTCGGCGGCATCACCAAACTCACCGGCGGTGCCATCACCAGCACAGACGTGGCGATTGACGACGACCTCAATACCTTCACCACTGCCGGGCAAACCGCCAGCGAGGCACTGGAAAGCGGTGCACTCACGTTAACCGACCTTGCCAACAACGCCACCTATGAGGCCGAAAGTATCAGCGTTGGCCTCAGCAGTGGTGGAAATGATAGCGGTGAAAGCAGTATCGGACTCTCCGGCATCGGCACCGGCACCGGCCGCGACGACGGTAAGGCAAATAGCACCACGGTTGCCGCCATCAGCGGCCTGGCAGGCAATCAAAACGCCAGAACCGGCGACGCAGACACCGGCATTGCCCCGATCTTCGATGCCGACCGCGTCAGACAAGACGTTGAGGCTCAAACCACGATTACCCTGATTGAAGGCTTTGCTCCGCCTGAAATTGCCGGGTTAATGAACTTCACGACGCTCAAGAAGCACAGTGGCCATTACATCACACCGCTGTTCGAAGAGAAGATCGAAGACGTGGTGTGGTCGGTGGAAGTCACTTGGCAGGGCATGACGCAGCGGGTGTTTCTATACATTTTATTAGAGTTCCAGTCAGCGGTTGATCGCAGCATGCCGATTCGGCTGATGCACTACGTCGCCTGCTTTTACAGTGAATTACTCAAACAGAAGGTCATCACCCCCAGCCAAGGCTTGCCACCGGTGTTTCCGGTGGTACTGTACAATGGCTCCAAACCCTGGACAGCCCCGCTGGATATCTACGAAATGGTGCAGCCGGAACCGCCGAGCTTTCTGCAGGTCTATCAACCGCGCCTGCGCTATTTTCTGGTTGATGAAGGGCGTTATACTAACGAAGAATTGGGCTTACGCCAGACACCGCTCAGCGGTGTATTCGGTGTGGAAAATGCCGGTGAAAGTTGGGAAGCCCTACAGAAGGCTGTGGATCGGGTCGTCGCCTTTATTCAGGCTGACCCCAATAAGGAACGCATCGACCGGATTATCACCCGCTGGCTCAAGCGGCATTTGTACCGGCTAGGCACAGAGGTCAATCTGGACCGGCTCGACAGCTTGATGGAGGACAAAGACATGTTGGCAGAGAATTTAGAGAACCTGGTCAAGAAAGAACGCCTGGAAGGACGGCAAGAAGGACGGCAAGAAGGACGTTTGACTGAAGCGCGCGAGGTAGTACGCACCCAGCTCACATTCAAGTTTGGTGAGGTGCCTGACTGGGTAGAAGCGCAGCTTGTGCAAGCCGATCATGACCAGTTGAAAGTCTGGATGCGTGATGTACTGTTCGCCAATCGCCTGGATGATATGTTCAAGCGCTAGCATTCTTACAGCCTGTAAGCCATCGACCGGGTAGTAGGCCTGCGCGTCGAACTGAAAAACGAGGCGATGTTGCTGACGTAACCGATACCCCTTGGCCCGAAAGTGCCAAGGGGTATTTTTTATGTTTCAGATGCTCCTTGGCTAAGTGCGCTTGAAGAGAGGTCACTGTTTTAAGTGAAATAGTGGTGATAAATAACTAGGATAATATCGTCAGCCCCCGATATTCATCATGTGGCGTTTATATCGATGTAAATCACAGGGAGTGTGAACATATTCTATGAAAACTTTCTCTATTATCTTGTTACGCATTTTAGCGCTGTATATTGCGCTTAATCCGCTACTTGCCCTAGCGCCGATGCTGTTTGGCCCAGGCTCGACAGAATCATATGACGAGTGGTTAGTCACCCTGATAGCAATGATTGTTATGCCTCTTATTGTCGGCGCTGTACTTTGGCTAGTGGCAGAACCGCTGGCTAATAAAATTCATCCAGCTAATAACGCTGACTCTCAGTTATCACTGCACGAACTAGGCTTAGTCCGTGCAGGTAGTTTTCTGATAGGTGTTTATCTCACTTTGCAACATATTGGCACAGCGATTAGTCAGTGGATCTGGTCAGGTAGTATTGCCTATGGTTCTCTCGTCGTCATTGCTCTTGGTGTGGGCTTGATAGTGGGAGTCAATTTTATCGGTGAGCTATATAAGAAGATAAAGTATGCGGGCAGTGGTTTGTGAGTGCTAATAAATGCACTCAAAAGCACAGCTAAGCATGCCACGAACAAACGGATTAAGATTTTCGCTTACGAACACTCGTTCTGCACTACGATCCTCTTCTACTAAAACCATTGCTTGGGGTACGGTTGCCCTGAAACAAACCGGTGATACACGTATCCGAATCCCACAATTAAAAGGGCTCCAGACGCTACGGGAGTGATCAAAAAATGCCAGTGTTCTCCCGCTAGCATAATCAGTAGGGGGTTAGCACCTGCAGGCGGGTGGATGGTGTGGGTAAGCATCATAGCGACTATCGATAAACCGACTGCCAAGCCCAGCGTCCATTCGTGCACGCCAAAGAAATGAGCCACCATCAGTCCTAACGCCGCCGTTATTAAGTGACCCGCAATCACGTTGCGTGGTTGGGCTAATGGGCTGGCGGGTAAACCAAACAGTATCACCATGGTGGCGCCAAAGGGGGCCATTAGCCATAACGCGTCACTGTGTGAACTTAGAAAGCTGAGTGCTGTTATGCATCCAGTCGCTCCAATGCCAGCGAGCAGGGCTGCTTTCTGTTGAGCAGGTAAATACAGGGAAATTCTCATGGATGCATCCTTGGGCGAAAGAGTTGAGACAAGGGAGACCGATCTGTCTCCTTTGGCTATGGTAGACAGATCGGTCTCTGTGGGTCAATATGTTGTTCGTAAAATGAAAGTGAGGTTGTGCTGTGGAAAGACGAGAGCAGTTAGTTTCGGTCGCCTTTGGGCTGTTTTACCGCTACGGGGTGCATGCCATTGGTATCAACCGGATCATTGCTGAATCAGGCGTGGCAAAAAAAACGCTATACCATCACTTTGCCAGCAAAGAAGCCCTGATCGCTGCAACGGTTGACTATCGTGACCGACAATTTTTTTCCTGGGTTGAAGGGCGCACGCAGGGCGCACCTGATGGACAAAGCGCAATTTTTGCTTTGTTCGATGCGTTGGATGATTGGTTTAATGAGAGAGAAAAGCTAATTTATCCTTTCCATGGGTGTTATTTCATCAATGTCAGTGCTGAATTCAGTGACTTAAATCATCCCGTGCATCAACAGTGCGCTAACCATAAAAGAGCCATGCTTGGCTTAATAAACGGGTATATGTCACAAATATTCGTTGATGAAAAAACGGTGACTACGTTGTCGGAAGCGG
>NZ_JABUZF010000241.1:7230-9072 GCF_014897885.1 Halomonas sp. 3D7M
CACGTGATGGGGGATTTAAAAGCTGCCGTAAAAGCCAAAGCAATCGCTGAGGAGTTGCTGAGGACAAGATTGGAGTCTTAGTGTTTTCATTTTTTCAGGGCAGTGAGTGAATAGCTTGCTCGTAAACACCCTTGTGGTTTCCGACTCGAAGTACAAAACAATTAGCTTGTCATATTTTCAATCTTGTAGCTCATGCGATAGTAGCTTTGCCTTGGGTTTTAAACACGCTATTTCTAGGAGGTCTTGTGGCACTTCGCGCAATTTTGCTAGATCACGATGGGACAGTCGTCAGTTCTGAACAAATCCATTTTCAAATGTGGGTACACATTCTGAGCCAATATGGCTTTGAATTGTCCGAGCTGCAGTACAAAAACCACTATGCAGGCCTGCCAACGCGCGCCAATGCCCTGGATATGGTGCAGAGGTTTGGGATTAATGCGTCCCCTGATCAACTTATAGAAGCGAAGAACGCCGCGACGCAGGACTACCTTGCTAGCCAAGCATTCCCGCTAATGCCTGGCGTACGAGAGGCTATTGTTTACTTCCACAGTAAAGGTTTGAAGCTGGCAGTGGTGACAGGCGCTAGTGCAAATGGTGTTCAAAAAACACTGCAGGCCAATGAGTTTGAAGATAAGTTCTCTACGATTGTTTCTAGCGATGATGTCCGAAACAGCAAGCCCGCACCTGAATGCTATCTTCTGGCTCTTCAACGGCTTGGCGTTGCTGCGGATGAATGTCTCGCCATTGAAGATACACAACATGGTCTTGAAGCTGCCTTTCGAGCTGGCATAAGCTGCTTGGCACTACCCACGGAAATGTCTAAACAGCAAAACTTTCATTCAGCGACAGCGGTTCTTAGTGGCATGGCTGAAGCCGTTGAGTATATACGCCATGCCTATGGCGTAGAGAGCAACTCTGCGCCTGTTTAAATCGAACGCCTAAGGGTAAAGGGGGCTTTAGGCTTTCTAGCCAGAGCTGGCTAGCCATTCGTTAAAGCGCTGTTTGTAAGGAGAGCATAAATGCATTTTCAAGCCATTCCGATTATACGAATTTTTGATGAATCTAAAGCCAAGGCGTTCTATCTTGAGTTTTTGGGGATGTCGCTTGATTGGGAGCATCGCTTCGAAGCAGACTTTCCTGTCTATATGCAGGTATCCCGAGGTGATCTGGTTTTTCACCTCAGTGAACATTCTGGGGATTGCTCCCCCGGCGCTAAAACGTTTGTGAATACTGATGATCTTGAAGGCTTGTACCGCGAGATTCTATCCCGTGGTTACAAGTATAGCCGCCCGGAAATAACCACAGCTCCGTGGGGCGATAGGGTGTTTGAAGTGGTCGATCCGTTTTCCAACAGAATATTGTTCAATGAGCCTACAGCAGCCTAGCATTAGTTGGCATCACGATAGCGGCTGCCATGGAGGCTAACGGTAAAGGAGTTTGCGATGAAAGGCACATGTCTTTGCGGTTCCATCGAAGTGACTGCGCCTAACCACGAGCAGGTCAGTGTTTGTCATTGCTCACTATGTCGGCGTTGGTCGGGTGGGCCTATGTTCGCCGTGCATTGCGGTGGTCCGGTAGAGTTCTCTGGTGCTGAGCCTACCGCTTACCGCTCATCTGATTGGGCGGAGCGGGGCTTCTGTGCAACCTGTGGGACGCATCTGTTCTATCACCTGCTACCCAGCAATGAGTATATTCTCCCAGCAGGCCTGTTCCAGGATCAGACGTTCCAACTCACCAGCGAAATATTTATTGATGAGAAGCCCGACTATTACGAGCTTAACAACCAGACTGAGAAAATGACCGGACAGCAGGTCTTCGGTAAGCGTTCATTCCAAGGCGTTC
>NZ_JABUZF010000246.1:0-20936 GCF_014897885.1 Halomonas sp. 3D7M
TTAGCGCCACCCTCTAATTCCACCAACGACTGCTTAGCTGCGCGGGCAAAAAGGTACGCCAAGGTGACATAGCCGGAGTACATGAGGTAGTCGACGCTAGCCGCCCCCACTTCTTCACGGTCTTGCATGGCTTTCATACCCACGCCCATCGTTAGCTCGCCCCACTCAGCATTCAGTTTCGCTAGCGGCTCAACAAACTCTTTTAGAGCAGGGTTATCAGCTTCCGACTTACAGAACTTATGGATCTCTTTGGTGAATACTTTTAGCGATTCACCCTGGCTCATCAACACCTTTCGGCCAAGCAGGTCTAACGCCTGAATGCCGGTAGTACCTTCATAGAGACGGGTAATACGCGCATCACGCACCAGCTGTTCCATCCCCCACTCTTTAATGAAGCCGTGCCCACCAAAAATCTGCACGCCTTCATTGGTGCACTCAAAACCAACTTCAGTGAGAAACGCTTTCACGATAGGCGTTAATAGACCAAGCAGAGTTTCAGCCTGCTCCCTCTCTTCGCCGGGCTTACCGTGCTCAACGATATCTAGCATTTGAGCGGTGTATAGCACCAGCATGCGGCCACCCTCGGCAAACGCCTTCTGGGTTAGCAGCATACGGCGCACATCCGGATGAACAATAATCGGGTCTGCTGCTTTCTCAGGCGCTTGAGCACCAGAAAGGGCACGCATTTGTAACCGGTCACGAGCGTAACTGAGCGAGTTTTGGAAACTGGCTTCAATTAAGCCTAAGCCTTGAATGCCCACCCCAAGGCGTGCAGCATTCATCATAGTGAACATGCACGCCAAGCCCTTGTTAGGCGCTCCAACTAAATAGCCCGTCGCACCATCAAAGTTCATCACACAAGTCGCATTACCGTGGATGCCCATTTTGTGCTCGAGCGAGCCACAGGAAACACCATTACGATCGCCGGGATTGCCTTGAGCATCTGGCATAAACTTAGGCACAACAAATAGAGAAATACCCTTCGAGCCCTCAGGAGCGCCAGGCAGTTTGGCTAATACGAGGTGCACAATGTTTTCTGCCAGATTATGGTCGCCAGCAGAAATAAAGATCTTAGTACCCGTAATGGAGTAGGCACCACTTTCATTAGGCACCGCACGCGTCTTAATTAACCCGAGGTCAGTACCACAGTGGGGCTCGGTGAGACACATAGTGCCCGTCCAAACGCCTTCAACCAGCTTGGTAAGGTAGGTTTCCTTTTGCTCATCAGTACCATGGTGCCGAAGTGCATCGGCAGCACCATGGGAAAGCCCTGGATACATACCCCACGCTAAGTTAGTTGCGCAGATCATTTCAGACAGCATCATCGCCAATGATGGCGGAAGACCTTGGCCGCCCTGTTCAGGATCTGCTGCTAGGCTTGGCCAGCCACCTTCAACATATTGCTGATACGCTTCTTTAAAACCTTGCGGCGCTTTAACTTCGCCACCTTCTAACAAGCACCCCTCTTCATCGCCACTTTGATTGAGCGGAAGCAGCACATCACGGGCAAAGCGCGCGCCCTCTTCAAGAATCGCATTCACGACGTCTGGAGACGCTTCATCACCACAGGGTAGCGCTGCATAGTGGCTGGGATAGTCAAACATTTCGTCCATAACGAAACGCATATCACGTAAGGGGGCTTGATAGCTGGGCATGTCACTTCTCCTAAGCAGGGGGCTGAAAGCGGCTTACATTTTTAGTACGGCTTAGATTTCAAAAAAGCCGCTTTCAAACACATGTTTGAAAACTAGCGCGCAGCCGCACCATAGTCAAGCGGTCGTTTGAATATAACACCCAAAACCGCTACAACTTTGGTCGACTAACCGGTAAAAAATTGATCTATAAACAAAAAAACTGCCAGCAAAAGTGCTGGCAGGTTATCAGACGCTACTAATTTTCCAGCCTATTTACTGCATTCGAATGCCGCCATCCAGCCGAATCACTTCACCATTCAACATTGGGTTAGTAATAATCTGCTCGGCCAACTGAGCAAACTCATCTGGCTTACCCAACCGCTTGGGGAAAGGCACCGCAGCGGCTAAGGCTTGAGCCGCTTCGTCAGGAATCTCACTCATCATGGGCGTTTCAAAAACGCCAGGCGCAATCGCCATAACGCGAATAGCATGACGCGATAGCTCTCTAGCAGCAGGCAAACTCATTCCCACAACACCGGCTTTCGAAGCACTGTAAGCACACTGCCCCACTTGCCCATCGAATGCCGCGATAGAAGCCGTATTAATAATTACGCCCCGCTCACCGCTCTCATTGGGCGTATTTTTGGCCATGGCGGCTGCCGCCAAACGCATCACATTAAACGTACCCACTAAATTAATGTTGATCGTTTTTGCATAGCTTTCCAGGTCTGCGGGATTGCCATTACGGTCAACCAGTTTGGCCACGCTGACGACGCCAGCACAGTGAATAACACCCGAAAGGCCGCTGTCACCTGCCAGCGCAATCGCTTCGTCAATCGCCTGCTGCATTTGCTCGGCAGAGGTGATATCAGCTATGCAGGCCACTGCACGATCACCTAAGCGCTTAGCATGCTCCAACACGCTATTATTCATGTCACACAATACAACGCTTCCACCAGCCGCTATTAGGCGCTCTGCTGTTGCCGCACCTAGCCCTGAAGCAGCACCAGTAATTAAAAACGTACAATCCTTCACCTGCATTTCAACTTTCCTTTGATTATTTGTCGTTGCGTGCTTGCTCAGTCGCTTGGGCACGAAGTTTGAAGCGCTGAATCTTGCCGCTAGGCGTTTTGGGCAGCTCATCGACGAATTCGATAACCCTGGGGAACGCATGAGTAGAAAGACGCTCACGCACTTGCTGGCGGATCTCATCAGCAAGCCCCTCACTAGCCTCATACCCATCACGCAGCACGATATAAGATTTAATGACCTCGCCACGAATCTCGTCTGGCTGGCCAACCGCTGCCGATTCGGCAACCGCAGGGTGAGTCATGACACTGTTTTCAACATCCGTAGGGCCAACCCGGTAGCCTGCGGTGGTAATAATGTCGTCATCGCGTCCGGCAAATTGAAACGAGCCGTCTTCATTGCGGATAACGACATCGCCAGTTAGGTAGTAACCGTTCACAAAGGGGTCTTTTTCTTGCCAGGTATACCCTTGGAAGAAGTGGGCGGGTGAGTTTTTGATATCAACTGCAAGCACACCCGGTTCACCGGGCGGCAGTTCGTTATACTCGGCGTCCAAGATAGCCAAGCGGTAGCCCGGCATTGGCACACCCATCGCTCCCACATGTTTAGGGTGATCAAGGGAGTGATGATTATTACAGGTCATGCCGGTTTCTGTTTGACCATAGTGATCCATGACCGGACAACCTAACGATTTCTCCACCCAGGTCACTACTTCTGTGTTTAGAGGCTCGCCTGCAGAGCTTGCCGCGCGAAGCTCTAAGGTTTGGTGGGCGTCATCGAACAGTCCTGACGCTTTCATTAAGCGGTATGCCGTGGGCGCCGCGGCGAAGTTAGTAATATGGTGGCGCTTCATGAAAGCCAAGGCACCTTCTGCACTGAAACCTGCCTCGCAGAAGTGCGTGGTAACACCGAGCAGCAGCGGCCCAGTAATCGCGTAATAAAGCCCATATGCCCAACCCGGGTCAGCCATATTCCAAAAGCGATCATCGTCGCGAAGATCGACTGCCAGTTCCATATAGAGAGCAAACGCGGTCATACCGGAAAGCGGCACAGCCACTCCCTTTGGCTTGCCTACCGTGCCCGACGTAAACATCTGAAGAAAAGGTTTTTCAGGGGCAAGACGAGGTGGCTTTTCGCTCATTGACGTATGCGTCAACGCAGCCTGCCATTTATGATCATTAGGATGCTCGCTAGTGGCCCCGCCTACTGCCAAAACAGGCGGACACTGGCTTAGCCCATCAAACTTAAAGCGATTAGCATGATCGGTAATAACCAGCTTGGTGTCAGCGCGCCCCAGGCGATAATCCACCGCATCAGGACCAAACGCAGTAAATAACGGCTGATAAACCGCACCAATTCGCCAGGTGGCAAGAACCGCCACTAACAGCGCTGCTGAGCGCGGCAGCATGCAGGCAATACGGTCCCCTTCACCAAGCCCTTGGGCCTTAAACCAGCCAGCAAGTTTACCACTCTGCTCGTCTAGTTCTGCATACGTCAGCGTATGGGTTTGTCCATTGATATCTTCCTGCACGAGCGCAAGCACATCACCTCGCCCCTGGCGTACATGACGACCGCAGCATGCCTCAAAGGCATTAAGGCAACCATCCTGATGGTCATCCAGCCTGGCAATCATGGTGTCAACCGTAAAGCCTTCCAGGAAGGTGGAATATGTGGGTAGTGACGCTGATGTTGCTGTCATGATGGCTCTCTTATGTTGTTAGTCGTGAGCAGTTGTACGCAAACAGACAGGCCAGGTTTCGATCTTACACTTTATTATTGTCCGTTTACGTTAACGGAAACCTTGCAATTAAACTAACGCTAAAAGCATTTGCGCGGGAGCGCAAGCAATCAGCGTCGTAAACGGATTAGACGTTGGTCGAGAGGGGTGTTAACGGGCCATAATCATCGCGACCAGTTCATCGGCTAGATCATCGGGGGTGCGCGGCCCACTCGGGTCGTACCAGCGTACCGTCCAATTCAGCGCACCCAATATAAACCGCGATACAAGAAAGCGGTCACCGTGAATAAGCTCTGCTGCCAGCGCATCATCGATAACCTCTACCCATAGTGCTTCGTAAGCATCCCGCAGGTGGCTTAAATGGGCACTCGCATCTGGATCTAACCGTCGCCATTCAAATAACGCGACCACATGGGCATTGCGATCAGCGAAAAGCGTCTCTAAGTGCGCTCGGGCCATAGCATGCAGACGCGCCTCAGGATCATTGTCGCACTCTTGAAGCGCTGCTTTAGCAATGCTAAGAGCATTCTGGGTACCCTCCTCTATTACCGCAGCTAAGATTTCCTGCTTATCTTTGAAGTGATGGAACAAGCTGCCAGACTTGATACCCATTTCTTGCGCCAGCATACGCACCGTGGTGCGATCAAAGCCTTCTTGGACGAATAGCTGAGCCGCTAAACGTGTCAATTCCTTGCGGCGAGGGGAAGCATTCATTACATTCATGTCATTTACACTAGCGCTTGCTTGGTTACTTAGGAGAAGACCACAGCCCCGCCAACGGGTCAACGCATCACTAAGCTTACAGCAAGATAATCACAAGAAATCCGACAGGAGACGCACAAATGAGTAATGCCACCGAGGTTGTATTTTTATCTGCCACCCGCACGCCAATGGGCGGCATGATGGGTAGTCTTTCCAGCATGACGGCTCCCGAACTCGCGGCCGTTGCAATCCGCGCTGCCATAGAGCGAGCGGGTATCGAAGCATCCGTTATTGAAGAAGGCATCATGGGCTGTGTACTACCCGCTGGCGTAAAACAAGGGCCAGCCCGCCAGGCCATGCGTCAGGCTGGCATTCCCGATGCCAATGGGGCTACTACGATCAATAAACTGTGTGGTTCTGGCATGAAAGCCACCATGCTAGCCCACGATTTGATCAAAGCCGGGACGGGGGAAGTGCTGCTCGCTGGCGGCATGGAATCGATGTCTAATGCCCCACACGTACTCACTAAAGCGCGTGGTGGTTATCGTCTAGGTCATGGCGAGCTAAAGGACCACATGTTCCTTGACGGTTTAGAAGATGCCGAAACCGGCAAATTGATGGGCGTTTTCGCTCAGGATGTTGCCTCAGAGCGTGGCTACACGCGCGAGCGTCTGGATGACTTTGCCATTGCATCCTTAGAGCGCGCTATGGACGCTACCAATAACGGCCACTTAGCGGCAGAAATGGCNNNGCCACTTAGCGGCAGAAATGGCACCGGTAACAGTCACCAGCCGCCAAGGTGAAACGCTGGTCGAGCATGATGAACAGCCTTTCCAAGCGAAGCTAGATAAAATTCGCCAGCTGCGCCCGGCGTTTGCCAAAGACGGTACTATTACTGCTGCCAATGCTAGCTCAATTTCCGACGGTGCATCCGCACTTATTTTGGCCAGCCATGAAGCCGCTAAGCGCCATGGTGTAAAGCCACTAGCGAAAATGCTTGGCCATACCACCCACTCCCGCCATCCAAGCGAATTCACCATTGCGCCAGTCGGTGCCATTGAAAAGCTGATGAAAAAGCTTGGCTGGGGCGTTAACGACGTTGATCTGTTTGAGATTAACGAAGCGTTCGCTGTCGTTACGTTAATGGCGATGGATGACTTGGGGCTACCCCACGAGAAAGTCAACGTGTTTGGCGGCGCTTGTGCCCAAGGGCACCCAATTGGCTCAACAGGTTCACGCGTCATTGCGACGCTTATTCACGCCCTACGCACCAAAGGCGGCAAACGTGGTATTGCCAGCCTGTGCATTGGTGGTGGCGAAGCCACCGCTGTGGCCGTTGAGCTAATCGACTAATATAATCAACCCTCCCGCGCCTTGCCATACTGATCATGCCAAGGCGCGTTTATCCTCCCTATCGCCATACTTTTCTGAAGTGGCCAATGTCTGCCAGTCCAATGACTTGAGCGCCTCTATAGCTTCACTGATATCATCATGATTATTGCTAAGCTGATCCTCAGCCATGCGAAATTGACCAGCATATTCACGCATTTTCAGAGCTTCTTGAGTTAGTCCTTCAGCACTTTGTGCCGCGTGATTGACCAGCTTCAGCGTATCTTGGGTTGTCATATCAATTTGCGTGACCGCCCTGTTCACTTCCTCAATACCACGACGCTGCTCTTCCGACGCGCTGGCTATCCTTGCCATCAACTGCTCTACCTGAGTGGCCGACTGCATAATATCGCGCGTATGCTCACCCGCTTGCTGAGATAACTCACTCCCCTCCTCAACACTCTGGCGAGATGCTTCAATACGCGACCGAATCTCATGTGCCGCATCAGCACTGCGCGTTGCTAACGCCCGTACTTCGCTGGCCACCACCGCAAAGCCACGCCCGTGCTCACCCGCACGCGCTGCCTCAACAGAAGCATTCAAAGCCAGAATATTCGTTTGGAAGGCAATACTTTCAATCATGGAAATAATGCTTTGTATTTCTTCGGAGTGCTTGTTAATGGACTGCATAGTCGCTATGAACTGAGCAATTACCTGATCACCTTGCTGCGCTTTATGAGCGACACCCGTCGTCGCTTGACTCACATGCGCCGCACTTTCTGCATTCTGATTTACGGTTGCGGTTAACTGCTTAAGGCTTGCCGCCATTTGTACGAGCGCGGCTACTTGCGAGTCAGTTTGCCCCGCCAATTGTTGGCTTTGAGCTGCCATGACTTGGCTATCGGTATAAACCTGTTGGCTACTGTTGTTAAGATGGTTCACCGTCGACGTTAGCGAATGCTGCATGTTTGCCAATTCGCTAAACAACAGACCAATTTCATTAGCGGCATGGGCGTCGACTGGCGTTGATAAATCGCCCTTGGCGATGCGTTTAAAGTGCTGCGTTATTACACGCAAAGGCTGCAAAACATTGTTACGCACGCCCCATACCACTAACGCGATGACCAGCATTGCCACAACAACAACGCCAAGCACTCCCCAAAATAGTAGCGACGATACTTTTTGAAAGCGATCAAGCAGCCCAGCACCACGGGCGACCGAGTAAGCGTAGAAGGCTTCCGCAGCAGTCACAAACTGCTGACTACTCTCATCCACGCGAGATTCGCCAGATAGGAAGCCTCGAACATCGCGCTCTTCCAGCATCATCATTTGCAAACTTAAATTATTATTAACCAATGAGTGGAAATCATTCGCCAACTGATCCACAAGCTCAAGCCGCTCATCCTCAGCAAAACTTGAGTGGAAAGCGTTAAAGCGGGCTGACGCCGTACTCAACAAGCTCCCCGCTTCCTCTAACAAAGGTTCTGGACGCTCAAAAGAGGGAGTACGAATTAGCTCAGCAGCTCGGTTCATTTGTATACGAGCACGCAGCAGCTGGGTATAGGCCCCGTTAAGCTCACGTATCTGATTCATATCTCGTTGCTGCAGCGACGTAAACGCCTCACGGCCAAAGTGATTGGCAAATAACCCCAACCCACCAATCGCCAATATGAGACAGGTGAAGGTCACTAACACCAGCGCCCAGCTCGCTTTAACGCTTAAACTATTCACCATACGCATAAATTCTTTCAACCACGTGGCTGATCATGAGCATGCAGGGACAGCCATAGCTGCAGACGCCGACGAATCTCCAGTAGCGCTTGCTCGTATGCATCTAATTTACTAATTAGCCTTGGATCACGAATATCCCAGAAAAGTACTTCTCTGGCGCGCCCTTGCCAGTCTCTGCAAACCTGTTGCGCCTTATCGCAAAGTACAATGACAAAGTCGAAGTAGTCGTCCTCAAACTCATCCAGTGACTTACTACGCAACCCTTCCGTAGAAAGGCCCTGTTTATGCAGTGCCTCTAACGTTAACGCATGGGGTTCATCTGGCTCGGAACCTGCGCTAAAAGCATCAAAGCGATCACTTGCCATCTGGCGAAGCAGCGCCTCTCCCATCAAAGACCGTGCAGAATTGGCATTACAAAGGAATAGCACGCGACGCTTTGGCATAAATAAATGGCCTCTTGATGAGTGTGATTTCAGCAATTTACGCCTTCAAGATGACGTCATTATTGCAGCCTGCTAGTTACCGGTACAAATATACGAAAAAACATATATCATAACGTCAATAACCACTTCTTCGACATAAAAGGGGTACCGCCAATGGCATTGCTTGACGATTTACCCAATGTAGACAGCAGTCTGTTTGAAGCTCCCAATCATGAAACGTTGAGGCTTCCCTCGAGAGACCAGCCTGCACCCAAAATCCTGCTGCTTTACGGTTCACTGCGGGAACGTTCATTCAGCCGCTTAGCCGTTGAAGAAGCCGCTCGGCTACTCAATGCAATGGGGGCAAGTACAAAGATTTTTGATCCGCGCGGCTTACCCCTGCCGGATGCGGAAGATGCGAGCCACCCTAAAGTGGATGAGCTGCGTACACTGGTACAGTGGGCCGATGGCATGGTGTGGTGCTCACCTGAACGCCACGGTGCAATGACTGGCATTATGAAAGCACAAATTGACTGGATTCCTCTTGCCTTAGGCGGCGTTCGCCCCACCCAGGGCAAAACGCTTGCAGTAATGCAGGTGTGCGGTGGCTCCCAGTCGTTTAACACGGTAAATCAGCTGCGTATTTTAGGGCGCTGGATGCGCATGGTGACGATTCCAAACCAGTCATCGGTACCTAAGGCTTTTATGGAGTTTGATGACAACGGTCGCATGAAGCCTTCTCCATTTTATGACCGCATTGTTGATGTTATGGAAGAACTGGTGAAGTTTACGCTGCTGGTTCGTGAACGCAGCGATCTGCTAACCGACCGTTACTCTGAACGCAAAGAAAGCGCTGAAGAAGTCTCCAAACGCGTCAGTCAACGTGCTATTTAATCAGGGAGTGGCGTTATGACGACCCAGAGCAATTCATCACCCACCAGTGCCGATATGGGGCTGTTTGAACGCTACCTTTCCGTATGGGTAGCAATTGCCATTGTTACCGGGATTGCACTTGGGCAGTTCGCCCCTGCCGTGCCAGAGGTGTTATCACGGTTTGAGTATGCCCAGGTCTCCATTCCGATTGCCGTATTAATCTGGGCGATGATTTTCCCCATGATGGCGCAGATTGATTTCAGTGCTATTGCAGGAGTGCGCCGCCAGCCAAAGGGCCTAACCATTACCACCACGGTCAATTGGCTGATTAAACCCTTCACAATGTTCGCCTTGGCCTGGCTGTTTTTCATGGTGATTTTTCAGCCATTTATTGCTGAGGAACTGGCCAGTCAATATCTAGCGGGCGCCATATTATTGGGGGTAGCCCCCTGCACCGCGATGGTATTTGTATGGAGCTACCTGACTCGAGGTGATGCGGCTTACACGCTGGTTCAAGTAGCTTTGAATGACTTGATTATGCTGTTTGCCTTTGCGCCGCTTGTGGTGCTGTTACTAGGAATCTCAAATATCCAAGTGCCCTGGGACACGGTTATTTTGTCGGTGGTGCTGTACATCGTCATTCCGCTTACCGCTGGCTATATCACCCGTAAAACGCTGATCGCCAAGCGCGGCACCGAGTGGTACGACAACGTGTTTATGAAGCGCGTTGGCCCAATCACGCCCATCGGGTTAATCATTACGCTAGTGCTTCTATTCGCTTTCCAAGGCGACGTTATTCTGAATAATCCGCTGCATATCGTATTAATCGCCATTCCGCTGATTATCCAAACATTTTTGATCTTCTTTATCGCTTATGGCTGGGCCAAAGCGTGGCGTGTGCCACACAACATCGCTGCCCCAGGCGCAATGATCGGCGCCAGCAACTTTTTTGAACTGGCGGTCGCTGCTGCCATTGCACTGTTTGGCTTACAATCCGGCGCCGCGCTAGCCACAGTAGTGGGTGTTTTAGTTGAAGTGCCGCTTATGCTCGTACTGGTACGCATTGCCAACAACACGCGTCAGCATTTTCCTGAAAACGCATAACAAAGAGATACTCGGATGGCACATTACTTAGTTTTTCTCGGTTCAACTCGAACCTCTACGCCGCCCGCCCCTGCTCGTTTAGGCGAGCGGGTATCCCAGGCGTGCAAACGCCTACTTAGCTCGCTACCCGATACAACGGCAGAGGTTATAGACCCGCTAACGTTAGACCTTAACGGCCCTTTTAAGCCACATTTTGCTTACGCAAAAACAGCGGTTCCCGATGATCTTGAAGCTCTTGCAGGCAAGATTGAACAAGCCGATGGCTACGTGATGGTCAGCCCCGAATATAACCACTCCATGAGCCCGGCGCTGAGCCATTTGCTGAATCATTTCGGTGCATCACTGTTTGCATTCAAACCCAGCGCTATCGTGACTTACTCCATGGGGCAATGGGGAGGCGTGCGTGCCGCCGTTAGCATGCGCGCATTTCTATCTGAGCTTGGCTGCCTGCCAGTGTCCGCCATGATCCATATACCTAAAGCGCAGGAAGCGCTGAACGATGACGGGGAGTTTGCCCAGGAGCAAGAACGCTGGGAAAACTATTTTGGGCGCGCGCTGGGGCAATTAACGTGGTGGGCAGAAGCGGCTAAGTCGCACAAAACCGAGCAAGACCCCACAACGCTATCACCTGCGTTTACTAAATCGCCAGCTCAGCGCAATGCACCTAAAACCGATCTTTCCACCTAACCAAGAGATAACTCACCATGTCAGTCACCATCTACCACAACCCTAACTGCGGTACTTCGCGCAATACGCTGGCAATGATCAAGGCGTCGGGCGAAGACCCCGAGGTAATTCACTACTTGGAAACACCTCCCAGCCGAGAGCACCTAGTAGCGCTACTCGCGATGATGAAGATATCACCACGAGAGCTGCTGCGCCAAAAGGACGCGCCTTTTGAAGAGCTCAAATTGAATGACTCTTCGCTAGACGATGATCAACTGATTGACGCCATGATAGCGCACCCGATTTTGATCAATCGTCCTATCGTTATTAGCCAAAAAGGCGCGCGCTTATGTCGCCCATCCGAACTAGTATTGGAACTGCTTGAGCAGCCCGTTTCACACTTTACCAAAGAGGATGGCGAAACCGTCTACTATCCCGCGAGCTAATACAGGAACCACATGCCAGAACAATAGTACGGGGTGAGCAATGAACCATGTCATTGATATCGACAGCAACGCCGTCGACTTCATCAAACAACAAGGCGGCGTTGTGACCGTCCGCCTCTCCCCACGGTACGGCTGCTGCGGAGGCCTCGCCAATCTTGCGGTAGCTGAAGCACACCATCCAGGAGATACCCAACACTATCAGCACCATATTCAAGATAGTGTTTCGATATATATTGACCCCGACCTTGCTAACCAAGGACTGCGCATTGGCGTTGAAGGTTGGTGGAAATTGCGCCACCTTTATGTGGATGGCGCAGCGTTATCAGCAGGCTAGAAACTGGCCTTTAAGCAGCTTGTCTAGGCAACGCCAGTGCCATCACGGAACTGGCTGTCACGAAGGCCGCCGATACCCAAAGACAGGCGCTCAATCCGTACGCCATATATAGCCAGCCTGACAGCAAGGTTCCTACCAAACGCCCCATGGCGTTGGCCATATAGTAAAAGCCGACATCCATCGAGACGCCATCAGCACGAGCGTAATGAACGATCAGGTAACTGTGCCAGCTGGAGTTAATCGCAAATAGCACACCAAACGCTAAAAGCCCGACCACCAGCCAACCCACCTGCGCCAGCGGTAACAACGCCAATAAAATCGCTAGTACTGCTAAAGCGGCTGCCCATCCTGAGGTTAGCGAGCGGGCATCCCCTTTAATCAACTGGGTCAGTTTAGGTGCCTGGGTTTGTACCCCACCGTAGCCAATAATCCATGCTGCCAGTAATCCCCCCACCGTCCAGTGACTCCAGCCGTGCTGATCGTATAGGAATACCGGCAATGCCACGACAAACCAGACATCCCTAGAAGCGAACAGGCAAAAGCGCGCCGCTGAAAGCACATTGATGGCACGGGACTTGGAAAAAATCTCCGAAAATTTGGGTTTTACTTTTTGGCGGCCTAAATCTGCTTTTAAGCGCCATAAAGAGACCATTAATACCGCGCTAAGCATCACCGCCATGGCAATCACCGCGCCTCGGAAACCAATCAGCGTCAGTAACAACCCGCCGATAAAAAAGCCTAGACCTTTCAATGCATTTTTAGAGCCGGTCAGCATCGCTACCCAGCGGTAGAGAGAGCTATTAGCGTTGGCACTCTCTTTAGGCACCAATACTTTGACCGCACTTTTAGCACTCATTTTGTTTAAGTCTTTAGCAATGCCAGACAGCGCCTGCGCCGCCATCACCCAAACAACCGTGAGCATCCCTGCGGGCACCATCAGCATAGCAAGCGCAACAATTTGCAGTCCCAGCCCCACATTCATCGTGCGATTCAAGCCTAACCGCGCACCCAGCCAGCCGCCGACCAAGTTGGTCACGACGCCAAACGCTTCATAGAACAGAAACAGCATGGCGATTTGCAGCGGCGAGTAACCTAGCTGGTGGAAATACATCACTACCAGCATGCGCAGCGCGCCGTCGGTAATGGTAAACGCCCAGTAGTTGCCAGTGATCAGCATGTATTGGCGCACCTCAAAAGGTAGCGCCTTTACGCGCGCGAACACCTTTAGCGACGACGAATCAGCCACGGTCCTTCTGCTCACTCACGACCCGCTCTTTAGCTGCCTTCTCACCAGCTACCATTAGCGCCAACTCGGCCGTGCGGTTGGCATAGCCCCACTCGTTGTCATACCAGGCGTAAAGCTTAAGCTGGGTGCCGTTGACCACCATGGTAGAAAGCGCATCAATAATGGAGCTACGCGGATCAGTGCGATAATCAATCGATACCAGCGGGCGCTCTTCATACCCCAAAATACCGGCGAGTCCTCCCTCCGCGGCCGCTTTCAGCGCTTGATTGACCTCTTCCACCGTGACCTCACGCTCAAGCTCAAACACCATGTCGGTGAGCGATGCATTGGCCAGCGGTACACGAATGGCATGACCATTCAGCTTGCCTTCCAGTTCTGGAAAGATGGCTGTGATTGCTTTTGCAGAGCCCGTTGTCGTTGGAATCAAACTCATACCACAGGCACGAGCACGACGTAGGTCTTTGTGCGGAGCATCTAGAATTGTTTGGGTGTTGGTAATGTCGTGTACCGTCGTCATCGAACCATGGCGAATACCAAAGGTTTCCTGAATCACTTTAACTACCGGGGCTAAGCAGTTTGTGGTACAGCTAGCGGCCGTTACGATCCGGTGCTGAGCAGGGTCATAAAGATGATCGTTGACACCTACCACCACGTTCAGCACGCCCTCTTCTTTAATCGGTGCACTCACCACTACGCGCGTAACGCCTTGATCAAGGTACGCCTGGAGCTTGGTGGTTTCTTTCATTTTACCCGAGCACTCGATGACCACGTCACAGGCAGACCAGTCACTGTCGGCAATCGCTTTATTGGCGCTAAACGCAACCGTTTTACCATCTAAAACAATCGCATCGTCATAAGCTGCAATCCCTTCACCTGGAGACCAGTGGCCATGCACCGAATCAAACTCAAGCAGGTGGGCAAACGTTGCTGAATCACCGCCTGGGTCGTTAATACGCACAAGCTCTACTGCACCAGCTTCAACCTCAGCCCATAAGCTGCGCAGTGCCAATCGGCCAATACGACCAAACCCGTTAATACCGATACGTAATGTCATGGGGCCTCCTATTTAGATAAACGTATGCATGAACGTCTAAATAAATGAATAGTGCAAAAATTCGCAATGCAAATATACGAAAAAACATATATGAAAAAATAAAAAAATGCCTGCAGGTTAGCTTGGGGCTAGCCTACAGGCAGTCTTAGTTAACCGTAACGACCGGAGATATAGTCTTCGGTTTTTTTCTGTGCCGGGGTTGAGAACATCACTTTGGTATCGTTGTACTCGATGATTTCCCCCAGGTGGAAAAATGCCGTGTAGTCGGCTACCCGTGCGGCCTGCTGCATATTATGCGTCACGGTAATAATGGTGAACTGCTCTTTCAGCTTATCCATCAAATCTTCGATGGTTGCGGTCGAGATCGGGTCAAGCGCCGAAGTCGGTTCATCCATTAAAATCACATCTGGCTGTACTGCAATCGCTCGGGCAATACACAAACGCTGTTGTTGACCACCAGAGAGAGAGGTACCTGGCTCATGCAGCTTGTCTTTCACCTCGTTCCACAGCCCGGCGTCGCGTAGCGCCTTTTCAACCAACTCTTCCTGCTCGGCTTTACGACTGACCAAATCGTGCATGCGTGGTGCGTAAGCGATATTTTCAAAGATCGACTTAGGAAACGGATTAGGCTTTTGGAATACCATGCCCACCCGGCGACGCAGCGCCACTTCATCCATTTTAGGCGCATTAACATCTAGCCCATCCATCTCAACCAAGCCTTCGACTCGTACGCTAGGAATCAAGTCGTTCATGCGGTTCAAGCAGCGTAAAAACGTCGACTTACCACACCCCGAAGGGCCAATCAGTGCCGTCACATTTTTCTGAAATAGATCAATATTCAGATTATTCAACGCTTGGTTTTTGCCATACCACAGATTCAAATCGCGAACCCGGAAGCTCAGGTCGTGGCACGCAGCGTCGTTTCGCGTGTAGGGTTGCCCAGCCGCAGGGACTTGCTGGCCATTCATTACAGGTGCTTGGCTATTCATTACGGGTGCTTGGCTATTCATAATCATGTCCTCTATCGCGCTGGCCTACCAGCGACGCTCAAATTTCTTACGTAACACAACGGCAAAGGCGTTGAGTGAGATGAGTATGGTGAGTAGCACCAAAATACCGCCGGCGGTTTTTTCTACAAACGCCTGCTCTGGCTCACCTGACCAGGTAAATATTTGAGCTGGCATGACGGTGGCTGCTTCGGTAAATGAAGCACCCACATCGGGGATAAAAGCCACCATACCCACGATAATCAACGGTGCTGTTTCACCCATCGCTTGCGCCAAGCCAATAATAGAGCCGGTCATAATACCTGGCATAGCTAACGGTAAAACGTGATCCCGCACCACTTGCCAGCGCGAACATCCCACCCCAAAGCCAGCATGGCGGATGGATTCCGGCACGCTACGCAGTGCAGTACGTGTTGAGATAATAATAACGGGGAGCGTCATCAGCGCCAGAGTCATACCACCCGCTAACGGCGACGAACGCGGCACCCCAAAGAAGTTAATAAAGATCGCAAGACCCAGCAGACCAAACAGAATCGAGGGAATCGCAGCAAGGTTGTTGATATTAATCTCAATGAGCTGAGTAAAGCGGTTGTCTGGAGCAAACTCCTCCAGATAAATCGCCGTCATAACGCCGATAGGGAACGAGATAGCCAGGGTGACGATCATTGTCATCACGGTACCGACAACGGCCGAGAGGATACCTGCATTCTCGGCAATTTTTGAATCACCCGAACCAAAAAAGGTGCTATTGAAGCGAAGATCTACCTGACCCGCTTCAACCAGGGCATCAATAGCCGCCTGTTCTTCTTCACTTAAACGATGCCGGTGACCTTTCAGATACTGATCCACCCCACTGGTCGATAGCACCCACTGGGTTTCGCTGGTACCAATCATGTCAGGATTATTGCGAAGTTCCATCGGGATCACGCGCACTACCGTGCGGCTGATAATGGGCAGCAGCTCTTCATCAAACGCCTTCCGCCCATCGGTTTCGGCTTCTTCGGTATAGTTGATCTCGACTTGTATATACGCTTGCTGAAAAGCAGGCAGACCTTTAGTCAGCATGTCTGCAAAAAACAGCACCAGGAACAAGCCTGCCAGCCCTAACGACCCCATGGTTATCCATTTGAGGCGGGTAGACTTCCGGTGGCGCTTTTTAAGCTGCTGGCTGATTTCGTCAAAAGTATGGCTCATCGAAACAATTCCTCGACGTTACAGGTTATTCACGCGATATTTTTCGCGGAAACGACGGATCATCAGAACCGACACCAAATTAAGCACAAGCGTAACAACGAACAGCACGAGCCCTAACGCGAAAGCCGATAGCGTTTCAGCACTTGCAAACTCTTGGTCGCCAGTTAATGCTGCCACAATGCGCACGGTGACCGTGGTCATATCTTCCAGCGGGTTGGCGGTTAAGTTGGGACGCATACCTGCGGCCATCACCACAATCATGGTTTCACCCATCGCACGCGACATACCTAAGAGCGCAGCAGAGATAATCCCTGGCATTGCAGCGGGCACCACCACATCACGAATGGTCTCCCCTTTGGTCATGCCCAGTGCCAACGACCCTTGGCGCATGCTATCTGGCACCGAGTTGATCACGTCATCAGACAGCGATGAGATAAACGGTATGATCATAATGCCCATCACAATGCCAGGCGCCAGCGCATTGTTATAAGAAGCATCGAGCCCAAAAAAACCAGCGATATTAACGATAATCGGCGCTACGGTGATGGCGGCAAAAAAGCCGTAAACCACGGTAGGAATACCCGCCAAAACCTCTAACACCGGCTTGGCAACGGTGCGCACTTTACTTGGCGCAAATTCGGACATGTAAATTGCTGAGAGCAAACCGACAGGCACCGCCACCAGCATGGCGATAGCAGTAATCATAAAGGTACCAGCGAATAGCGGTACCGAGCCAAACTCAGCACCGCCACCATCGCCACGACCCGCTGCAGCTAAAAAGCTTGCCCCCGGGTTCCAGGTGGTGCCGGTAATAAATTCCCAGAAGCTGTGCATTTGAAAAAAGCGCAGCGCCTCGGAAATGATCGAGAACAAAATACCAAAGGTAGTGAAAATCGAAATTAATGCTGCTCCAGCCAAGACTTTACCGATTACCGATTCTATGGCTTGACGGGCATGAAAATTGGGCTTCACTTGGTTAAGGCTCACCATTAGCCCTATGGCTGCCACTACCAAACTCGCCGCAAATAAATAGAGCGTGGGGATATTTGCCCCCATTAATAGCAGCGCAAATGCTCCTAGCGCACTAACAAGTACCGCAGGCCCGGCGGTAGAGAGCACGGTAAACCAGGCGTATTGATCTGGCTGAGCAAACATAGCCGTGCCCGCGCTACGGAACCGAGTGGCTTTTGAACGGCCAGCAAAAAAAGCCAGCAGCCCCAGCAGCAATAGTGCAGCACAAAAAATCAGTAGAAGCTGGTTGGTCTGCATCGCATCTCTCTCACGTCGTCACCGGTTAAGAAACCTATCAACAATAATGGGCCGACAGCTTACGCTGCCGGCCACTTTTACACCTGACCTACCAACTTACTTAAGAACGTCTGCTGTCATTGTCGTGCGGTCAGCGACACTTTGGCGCCACTCTTCACGCTCAGCTTCTGGCAGAACGATCAAGCCGATATCGCGCAGATAGCCATCGCTGCCAATCATCATCTCGCTCATAAACATATCGACGTAGTCGTACATCGGCGATACTTCTTCAGCATGCTGGTTCTTCACGTAGAACCACAGTGAGCGTGCTACCGGGTACTCACCTGAACTGATCGCGTCAGCTTCAGGCTCAACGCCATCAATGCTGGCGGCGCTGATCGTGTCAGAATTCTCTTCAAGGAAAGAGTAGCCGAAGATACCAAAGGCACCGGTGTCTTCTGAAAGGCGCTGAACGATCAGGTTGTCGTTTTCACCGGCATCGATGTAAACACCGTCAGAACGAATATCGGTGTAGGCTTCATCGCCGTAAACATCCATGCCCTCAGATGCAGATTCCATTACCAGCTCTTCAAATGCATCGCGGGTACCAGAAGTCGTGGGCGGTCCATAAATGGAGATTTCGCGGTCTGGCAGCGAAGCGTCGATCTCGCTCCAGTTGGTGTAGGGGTTTTCAACCAATTCGCCATCAACCGGCACCATGGCAGCTACCGCCATGAAGATCTGCTCACGGGTCAAAGCAACGTCACCATTTTCGCTTGATTGACCCAATACGATGCCGTCAGAACCGATTTTAGCTTCGGTGATGTCGGTAACGCCGTTCTCTTCACAACGCTCAAACTCGGAAACCTTCATGCGACGAGAAGCATTGGTGATATCGGGCGTGCCTTCGCCAATACCGTTACAGAACAGGCGCAAACCGCCGCCCGAACCTGTCGATTCAATAACAGGCGTCGGATTGCCGGTAGTCGCACCGAACTCTTCAGTAACGTAGCTGGCAAATGGATAAACGGTACTGGAACCTACGATGCGGATCTGGTCACGTGCCTGGGCAACACCGGCAACGCTCATTACGGCAGCCGCGATAACGGTGGTTTTTAGAATACGGTTCATGCGAAATACTCCTGTCGATGTAGGGTTCTGGCCTTCGCAAGACGTACTTTGCACCGTTTCGATGACAACTTTATGACACTCTAAGTCATCGGCATGATTTTTCAGTTAAGAGTGCTGCATTGCACAAGTGCTACATTAATAAGCCCAACGCGGCTAACGTACATAGCCCAAGCGAGACTCCCTGCAGCAACCGCCGATCCAATCGGTGGGCGATCACATCTGCCAGCGCATTCCCGATTAACACGGCAGGTAGAAACGTCAACGCCAATTTAAAATGCCAAGCGGACACCTGGCCCGCAAGCGCTAACGTCATAAGCGTTAGAAGAGATGTCAGAATAAAGAAAGCAGCCAAATTACCGCGCAGGCGATCGGGTGGAAAGCCGTGCATTAGCAGGACGATTGGAGGGCCACCGATGGCGGCCACCGTGCCAAAAACGCCTGACAGCACACCTGCCAGGAACAGCGTCACACGGTTGACGGGGGGATGAAAACGAAACAGCGTTACTATCACAGCAAACAACACGATAGCGGCGATCAGTTTTTCGAGCACCACCAACGGAGCAGTTAACAATAACCAAATGCCCAGCGCATTCCCTGGCAAGCGGCCAATCAAGGCAATGCCTATCGCATCCAGGCGTATTTCTTGCCAGTAGTGGCGCACCATCAGCAATGAAACAGTGAACCCAAACAACACGAGTACTACCGGCACCAAACGTGGTTCTAGCATCAACAGTAGTGGCGCCCCTACCACTGCCAAACCGAAACCTGTCGCACGCTGTACGAAAGCACCCAGCATTAATACGGCTGAACAGGCTAGCCACACGCCAAGTGGCATATCTATCCATGGCAACGAGTTATTCATTTAAATCAATCATCCGCACAAAGCATCAGTACGAATCTCCGTAGGCGGGCTTTCTTGTCAGCTTTCGGACGCCGATATTACCCAGCAACGCAGCCCCCAGCATAGTAAGCACCATCGGCCATAGGTGCTCTACTTGGAACAAGCCCACCAGCACCCCGGCAATTGCTCCACAGCTAAACTGGATGCCACCTAGCAGTGCAGTCGCCGTGGCACTGATATGCCCAAAATGATCCAATAACGCAGAAATCGCATTAGGCGTGATCAAACCAATCATGCCGGTAAACAGCATGACTAGAGGCACCACCACATACAGCGACGCCAAATTAAGCGCTGTCGCGATAACCAGTCCCAGTGCTGCAATTAACTGGATCGTTAACCCTAGTCGTAAGTTCTGTTGTGGTGAACGCTTACGCAGCAAATGAATATTGACGCGATTAGACAGCGCAATCACCAGAACATTGACGCCAAATACCATTGGGTAAACGCTAGGCGATAGTGAGAAGTAGTCTAAGTATAAAAATGGAGAGGCGGTTACAAAAGCAAACAGCCCAGCGAATGAAGCTGCGACAGCGCAAATGTAGCCCATCCCCTCTTTATGACGCAGCACACTGACATAGTTTCGTACGACTTGACGTGGCGAAGCCGCGGGCAAGTTAGTATCTCGTGTTTCGGGTAAACGAGTACCTAGCAGCCAAAGCAAAAACCCTGCATAAGCGGCTAAAAACACAAATATCAGCCACCATCCCGCAATGTGCAGCAAGAGGCTACCCACGGCAGGTGCCACCAACGGCGCCAGCATCATGATCATGGCCATCGTCGACATGACTTTGGCGGCTTCACGTCCGCTAAAACAGTCGCGCACAATCGCCGCAGAGTTAACCACGCAAGCGCCGCCACCTAATGCTTGAATGAATCGCCATACCAGTAAAGAGGGCAAGCTATCAACGGTGGTGATCATTAGGCTTGCGAGCATAAACACCACTAAGCCACTGAGCAAAACAGGCTTACGCCCCACCCTGTCTGACAGCGGCCCAAAGCACAGCTGACCGATTGCGAAGCCAAATAAAAACATACTGATTGAGAGTTCAGTATGATGAATACTCGCATTGATGTTTTCTGCCAGTACCCCAATGGCTGGTAAGTAAGCATCAATCGCAAACGGCGCAAGCGCTGTGTTGGCCGCCAC